>JAGOZY010000159.1 GCA_018058445.1 Negativicutes bacterium
GAGTTGAAAGGGGTAATTTAGCAAGTAACTTTTTCAGACTGGGTAAAGTCGATCGTCACCATAGCTTCTTTAAAGTGAATTTCATAAACATCCAGTAGATGACCCATCGCATCAATAACCATTTCATAATCAGGAACTTTTTTTATAAAAGCATCTTTCAGATCACCAATTCTGAGTTTACTTTTTTTAATCACTCCTCGATGAACCCGGACATGTTCATTTTCCTGAGCAGGTATCGTTGAAAAAGCCACATTACTGTTTGCTTGAAATTCAGTTACTTTTAGATTATTACGCTCTGTCGAAAAAAAGAGAATTCCTTTCTTTTGTGGGTCATAATAAAAACTCACAATTCGGACATTCGGGATATCCTGGACACTGGTTGCTAGTGCAATATCCGTTTGATGGGCCATGATTCGATTAAATTCTTGTGAAAAATCCATTTTTTCTCCTACTTTCAATTAAATTTGTTGTCTAAAAGTAGAATATCATACAACCTTGACAACTATATGTCAGGGTTGTATCATGAAGAAAATTAACGGTCAGAGGAGGAGCACCCTTGAGACTAGAGCGACTCATCGCCATTATTATGGTACTTTTGAATCAAAAGAAAATTAGTGCCACTAAACTTGCCGAGATGTTCGAAGTCACTCCTCGGACGATCTATCGAGATATTGATGCGATCAACCAAGCGGGTATTCCTATCGTATCCCATCCAGGAGTCCACGGAGGAATTAGCATCACTGAAGAGTATAAAGTAGACAAAAAACTTTTTACCACGCCAGATATTGCCAACCTATTAATCGGCCTTGGCACTCTTTCGTCTGCGCTAGCAAGCGAAGAAATGGTGACTACCCTTGCGAAGGTTAAAAGCCTTATTCCAGCTGAAGAATCTCGCAATGTAACTAGTAAATCCAATCAAATCGCCATTGACCTTACTTTTTGGACTGGCAATCAGATCACCCAGGCTTATTTTATTCAAATAAGAGAAGGATTAAATAAAAATAAATACCTAGTTCTTCACTATCTAGATGGTAATGGCCGATCTAGTGAAAGAAAAATAGAGCCTTATCAGCTTATATTCAAAGAATCCAATTGGTATTTATATGCCTACTGCACTTTGCGGCAAGATTTTCGTCTTTTTAAGGTTTCTCGCATATCAAAGCTTAGTATCACCGCGGAAATTTTTCTGCCAAGAGAATTTCCGGCTCGTCCTTTAGAGGGCTCTGATTGGGTGGATGATCGACTGATCCAAGTTCAACTACTCATTGATCCCTCCCTTCGTGAGCGTATCGCTGATCGCTGCGGTGAGGAAAATATCAAACCTTATAATAAGAATCGCTTGCTTGTAAATTGTCCTTTTACTGAAGACGAGCAAGGATACAATTTCTTGCTAAGCTTAGGTAATAAATGCGAGTGTCTAGGGCCTGACCATGTGCGGGAAGAACTTACAGATCGGATCGAAAAAATGCTTCGAATTTATCGCCTCTAACCACAGGTTGTTCTTTTTTGCTATAGCGCTAGCAGAGCCAGTTATGCCTAGTGGAAATATGCCTCCCATGATATGATATAAGAGGAAGAAATTTTAAAAATAATTCATGCAAAATGAGGTAGGAGGAAATCCATGAATCAGCAAAAGGCAGCTCCTTTATTGGAAGCTTTGTTGGCTTATGGCAAACAACCTCTCTGGCCTTTTCATACGCCAGGTCATAAACAGGGTAAAGGACTCGACTCTGAGCTTAAAGAGCTACTCCAAGATTTTGCTTCAGCAGATGTCTCTCTAATGGGAGACGAATTAGACGATCCCTTTACACCCAGCAATTGTATCGCAAAGTCCCAGCAGCTACTTGCCGAGCTTTATGGCGCAGAGGAGAGCTACTTTTCAGCGATTGGCACCACTGGTGCACTACAGATTTTAATGCTCGCGTCCTTGAAAGAGGGGGATAAAGTTCTTTTGCCCCGCAATGCTCATCGCTCGATTTCTGGTGGCTTAGTGCTCACCGGAGCCAATCCAGTGCTTCTACAGCCGGAATGGGACTCAGAGTGGGGGATTTCTCACGGTATTTCGGCAGAGACCCTAAAAACAGCTTTGGCTGAACATCCAGATGCGAAAGTGCTTATTTTGATATCGCCAACCTATTATGGAACAACAGGCGACCTAAAACAGTTAATAGCAATGGCCCATGAACGAAATCTCACAGTCCTTGTAGATGAAGCCCATGGCCCTCATCTTTCTTTTTTTACGAGTCATCTCTCGACTGCGCTCCAATCAGGAGCAGACGGAATCGCTCAAAGTGCCCACAAATTATTAGGCGCATTTACCGGTGCTTCTTGGCTTCACCTTTCCGGTGATCGAATCAATCGAGAGCGGATACGCCAAGCCTTTCTTGTTCTTCAAACAAGTAGCCCGAACTATCCGCTTTTAGCTTCGCTTGATGGGGCAAGACGTCAAATGGGAGTTCGGGGAAAAGAACTTTGGGAAATAGCAGCTCGGCAGGCGAATGAAATCCGTAGGGAAATTAATAACATTGAAGGACTTACCTCTCTTACTGAAAGTGATGCCCCGTTCGGTAAACTCGACCCTTGCAAGCTTACCGTAGGCGTTCAAAAACTTGGCTTAACTGGAATCGAAGCAGGTGAATGGCTCCGTTGGCAGGAAAATATTCAGCCCGAGCTGGTCGACGAGCAAAATGTTCTTTTTATTTGGACCTATGCAGATGGCGAACCGGAAAAAGAAGCGCTTCTAAGTGGCTTAAGAAGACTTGCTCAAAGTCATTTGAAAAAAACGAAACCCATAAATCAAGTTGCACTACTCGGTAACAAAAAAAGCGCACCTCTAGCCCGAGCGCCTCGCCAAGTCTTTTTTGCTGAAAAGAAAAATTGTCTGCTTTGCGATTCGGTAGGGAAAATTGCCGGTGAGATGATTTCTTTTTATCCACCAGGAATTCCGTTGATTTGGCCCGGTGAACGAATTGAACTGGAGACTCTGGAAATAGTAAAAAAAGGATTAGCATTAGGCTTAATGGTCGCTGGTCCCCAAGATTTAAGTTTAAATAATATTCAAGTAGTGGAGGAACCGGAAGAATGAAGGGTGTTTTTATTACATTTGAAGGGCCTGACGGAGCTGGGAAAAGCACCCAGATTCGAAAATTTGCAGCTTATTTAGAGGCGCACGGTCATCAAGTTCAGTTGACTCGTGAACCTGGTGGCACTCCGCTCGGTGATCGGGTGCGTAAAGTAGTTCTTGATCCAGCGGCGGGAGTAGTTGATGATCGAACCGAAACCCTACTGTATTTGGCAAGCAGAGCTCAGCATGTTGCCGAATTAATTGTTCCTGCATTATCTGCGGGTAAAGTAGTTGTTTGTGACCGATTTAGTGATTCTACATTAGCCTATCAAGGCATTGCTCGCGGGCTAGGGCTTGAAAAAATGAGCCAGTTAAATGAATTTGCAACAGGTGGATTACAACCCGATCTTACTTTTCTTTTAGATGGCAACCCAGCCGAACTTGCTGGAAGACGAAGCCGACGTCGTTTTGTTGACCGAATGGAACTTGAGAAGGACGGCTTTCAGGAGAAAGTACGAGAAGGCTTTTTGCTTTTGGCGCAAAAATATCCAGAGCGAATCCACAAAATACAAGCGATGGGTCATGTAGATCGAATTCAGCAGCAAATCGTCACTCTATTTGAAGAGTTTTTGCAAAAAAAGAGTGAGTAGCCTGAGTACCCAAGAACGTTTTTACGAAAGGAGAAGCTCATGAGATGGAATGACTTAGTTGGACAAGAGCGAACCGTCCAGGCTTGGCAACGAGCAATTTCGCAAGGAACTTTGGCTCATGGGCTTCTCCTTTGGGGTGAGGCGGGTACCGGGAAAACGTTGGCCGGAAAACTTCTGGCAGCCCACTGGCTTTGTCTGACTCCAACTATAGACGGGCCCTGTGGAGTCTGTAGAGCTTGTCAGCTACGAGAACATGAAAATCATCCAGACTTACTGATCTTGCAGCCGG
>JAGOZY010000160.1 GCA_018058445.1 Negativicutes bacterium
TCGTGGAAGTGGGCGCCTAGCTTAAGGTCAGGGAATTTGCTTTGTACTTTCGTGATGACTTCTTGGACTTGCAGCGGTGTCGCGACGCCAATGGTGTCACTGAGGGTCACGATACCAATTTGATACTTTTGCACTTGCTCGATCAAGGCAATCGTCTGATCGGCAGTAACTTCACCTTCAAAGGGGCAGCCAAAGACTGTCGCCAGGGCTACGTTGATTTTCATCCCCGGCAATGCAGCTCTGATATTTGCGAGTTCTTCGATCGATTGCTCGTGGGTCCGGTTAATATTGGCCTTGTTATGGGAGACGCTCACAGAAATAACATAGTTAACTTCACGTAGTCCGGCTTCCCAGGCGCTTTGGGCTCCTCGTAGATTCGGCACCAAAGCGAATGTATGAATTCCAAATGTTTTTGCTTCCTTTACTGCGTAAGAGGCGATCTCCGATGCGTCAGCCATTTGCGGAATCGCTTTAGGATGGACAAACGAAGTGACTTCCATTTCTTTCACACCTGCTTCCGCGAGGCGTCGAAGTAGCTCTTTTTTTGTCTCAGCAGGAATCATTTGGGTCAAATTCTGTAGACCATCTCGCGGAGCAACTTCTACGATTTCTACAGTCTTTGGCAGTTCTTTTCCCAGATAGATTTTCATTAAATAGCTCCCTCCTCTTTTAATTTGGCTAAATCGTCTGGATTTAGACCTAACCATTCTTTATAAACTGCTTCGTTATCTTGTCCAAGTGACGGTGCGGGTGTTCGTAAAGTCGGCTTGGTTTTGCTTAGTTTAATGTGGGAACCGGTGAGCCGCATTTCGCCAGCAACGGGGTGAGGCATCGATACGAACATCTCACGAGCTCCTGCAATATGTGGGTCTTCCGTAACTTGCGCGATGTTGTAGATCGGTGCCGCTGGGCATCCGACTGCCAAAATTCGATCGACCACTCCTTTAACAGTCTGACCTTCGACCCATTCTTGAATAATGATTCGGAGTGGTGCGTGGCTTTTGACTCGGTCTCTGTTCGTTAAGAAGCGCTCGTCTTCGATCAGTTCTGGTTTACCCATTTCGCGAACGAGAAGATGCCAGAGCTTGTCATTGGCTGCGCCAATCACCAAGTCCCCATCGGTAGCCGTGAAAGAATCATACGGATAAGCCGACTCGTAGCGATTTCCGATTCTTTCTGGCAATCGGCCTTCGGTCAGGTAAATCATGTTAATAATTTCAAGACTTGCCACAGTCGAATCAACCAAGGAGATATCTACTTTTTGTCCTTCACCGGTATTCATTTTGTGGTAAACAGCAGCGAGAAGTCCGATCGTTGCTGAAAGACCTGCGAGCACGTCGCCCATCGCAGTACCTGTACGTGTCGGTCCGCTATCGGGCCAACCGGAAGTGCTCATCAATCCACTCATTGCTTGGGCGATAATGTCATAGCCAGGACGCTGACTGTAGGGGCCGGTATGACCGAAGCCAGAGACTGCTGCATAGACGATTCCTGGATTTATTTTTTGTAGTTCTTCATAGCCGAGACCTAATTTTTCCATTGTACCGGGGCGATAATTTTCAATAACTACGTCAGCTTCTTTGACCAAGTCTAGGAACATGGCTTTTCCTTTTGGATTTTTGAGGTTTAGTGTAAGTCCCTGTTTGTTACGATTTAAGTTAATATAATAGACGCTTTCACCGTTTTGAAAAGGCCCCATATGACGTGTGTCATCCCCTTTGACTGGTTGCTCCAGCTTTAAAATCGTTGCGCCTAAGTCTGCCAGCATCATCGTAGAAAATGGGCCTGCCAATACCCTCGTTAGATCCAATACCTTCAATCCTGCCAGTGCCCCTTTTTGATTATTCATGAAAAATCCTCCTTGTTTCTCTTTTTAGATTTTTAAAATGAAATTCATCATTCTCCTATATCTAAAGCAAAAACCATGCCAAGGGCCAAAACATTGTAAATCCAACGATTTCGTCAAAAAAAGACGGGGCTGTTGTCTCATAAACAAAACGCCCGTTTCTTTTATGAGACAACAGCCCCGTTTAAGTTATTAAGTTGGATTTTGTTTACCTTTTAACTTGCGCCATAGAGTCGCTCGGCTGATGCCAAGTTGTTTTGCCGCTTTTTTCATACCACCAGCTTGTTCAATGCTTTTTTCAATTTTTTCAATTTCCATTTGCTGCACTTGATCGCGTAGGTTATCCGGACTGTGACTTAGGTCGTCTTTTCCAGCAAGCAGATGAGGAGCGACAAGCTCCAACATTTTCTCAGGAGAAAAGCTCTTCCCTTCTTCATCGGACTCAAAGAAGGTCAGTCGGTCCATCACATTTTTTAGCTCTCGTACGTTCCCTGGCCAAGAGTAGTCCATCAGCCAAGGTGAAATTAGCGGAAGCCAAGTCAACATATGCTGATTTTCTGAGCGCGACAGAAAGTGCTCAGCTAGGAGAGGAATATCTTCTTTCCTCTTTGCCAGCGATGGAATTCGGAGATACAGTACATTGAGTCGATAGAATAAATCTTCCCGTATACGCCGTTCATCTAAGAGCCGATTGGGCGGGGTGTTGGTCGCAGCTACGATACGAACATCGACCGGAATTACCCGATCACCGCCGATCCGCATGACTTCGCCCTCTTGGAGAACTCGCAGCAGCCTACCTTGAAACTCAAGTGATAATGAGTCGATCTCATCTAAAAACAAAGTGCCTCCATGGGCCATTTCAAAAAGTCCATGCTTTCCTTGCTTACGAGCTCCTGTAAAGGCTCCTTCTTCATAGCCAAAGAGCTCACTTTCAAGAAGATTAGGAGGCAGAGCACCGCAATTCACAGCAACAAAGGGTTTGGCAAAGCGCCGGCTTGCTTGGTGGATACTCTGGGCAAAGAGCTCTTTTCCGGTGCCGGATTCACCATAAATCAGTACCGTCAGATCGGAGCGAGCGAATCGCCTCGCTAACTCTTTTCGTTCTACGAGCACTTTTGATTTTCCGATAATGTCCTCAAACCGAAAGCGAGCTCGGAATTCTCTGCCTGACAAAGCTTTGCGCAGATTTTGTCCGAGTCGAACGACGCGATCCACTTCCTGAAAAGTAGCTACTGCGCCGATGACCCGATCTCCCGCACGAATGGGGACTCGATTGGTTACAATTCGGACAGAGCCAATTTGTTGAATCTCACCGATCTCAGATTTTCCAGTCTTCAAGACTTGATCGAGCGCAGTATTGGCCACAGTCTCGGTCACTAGATGCCCTTCCATTTTAGTTCGATCCAGACCTAAGATATTTTCAGCAGCCCCATTAAAGATTTCGATCTTTCCTTCTTGATCGACCGCAATAACACCGTCATAAACCGAATTTAAAATCGCAGAAAGACGTGACGAGTGGCGTTTTTGATCTTGGCGCAAATCTGCCAGTTCTTTCGCTCGCAACAGAGCTTCTTTTACGGTTTCTTCATTTGTCCGTAAAAAAACACTGGGAATTCCAAGTTCTGTCGCATAGGTGACAGAAGGCCCACCGCCGACTACACAGCAGTCAGTTTCACCCACTAAATGCTCAATTTTTCGTCGCAGTTCTGGCATTGAGTGAAAGACCAACGGAGTGATGGCGATACCTAGTACTTTTTCCAAGAGAGCAGTTCCGATAAAAGGCTTGCCAAATGAAGTTAGAATGATGTGCGTGGAAAACTGCCTCGCTTCATCGCAGCATTCAAGTAAGTCCAGTGGACCTGTATTCATCGGAACCACTGGAATATCGCTTACTCGGCTGATTTTCGTCGCTGTTCCACCACGACTAATAAAAATATCTGGAGCTGGGCCTTTTAATGAACTAATAATTGGCTCGACATCTTCTAACACTCCTTCATAATATTCCAGAGGAATTTTAATTTCTTCTGAGATCTTCATAACCACCTGGCTGAGATCCCGATAGGGAGATATAAAAACAATGCGGCTCATCTAAGTCCAGCCCCCTTCACATCTAGTCTAAAATTTTCTATCATTATTTTTTCTA
>JAGOZY010000005.1 GCA_018058445.1 Negativicutes bacterium
GAATCGGTGTAGAGCTCGTCGCAATTCATGGTCAACACGACACTCAGGAGATTTTTTCATCCGACTTTGCTTTGAAAATATTAGATCAAAGCCACCCAGAAATCCTTACTTTAAAAGAAAAATACCAAGAAAAATACCGAGCCCTCAAAGCCCTTGAAGCGGAAGAAGAGCGAATCCGGCAAAGAGAAAGTGACCGAAGCAATCGCCTCGAAATGCTTACCTGGCAGATCCAAGAACTTTCAGAAGCCCAATTAAACGAAGAAGAAGAAAATAAGCTCGAAGCCTATGTGCTGAAAGCTTCAAATACAGAGCGAATTGCTGGTGGTCTTGGGGAAGCCTACGAACGATTAAATGGCGACACAGGTTCCATTCTTAGCGGCCTTTTCCAATCCAAGCGCGCCCTTGAGCAAGCCGCCCGATTTGATAGCTCAATCAGTGCTACCGTCAAAGAACTGGAAAATGTCTACTTTCTGACCGAAGAAATTATTCAACAAGTTCGTGAAAGTCAAAGCACAATTGACTTTGATCCCTATGAGCTTGAACGCTCACAAAAACGGTTAGACGTGTTATATCGTCTCAAAAAGAAGTATAATTTAGACATCCCAGACTTAAAAAGTCATCTTCAATCGCAAATTGAAGAAAAACAGCAGCTTGAAATAGAGCAAATTCGTAAAAATTCACTCACAGCAGAGATCTTAGCGGCCAAAGCCGAAGTTTTCACAAGCGGAAATCTACTTAGCGAGAAGCGCAGCAGCATTGCCCGTGAGTGGGGAAAAACGATACAAGATGCAATTTCATCCCTTGCGATGCCAGATGCAAAATTTGAAATTTCTCAAGAGCAGCGAGACGAATGGACGATTGAAGGACAAGATCGAATAGAGTTCTTGTTCTCAGCCAATATCGGCCAGCCTTTGCAACCACTGCGCAAAGTCGCCTCTGGCGGCGAACTTTCACGAGTAGCCCTTGCCTTAAAAAGTATTGCTGCCCAAGACAATCAGTCACAAACACTGATTTTTGACGAAGTAGACACAGGGATTGGTGGAAAAACCGCTCTTGCAGTAGGGGAAAAGATGCGAAAACTTGCAGAGCAAAACCAGCTCCTAACCATTACCCATCTTCCGCAAATTGCCTCCTTTGCCACTCGGCATTTTCACATCGCCAAAAATGTACTCAATCAGCAAACCCTCACAGAAGTATCCCTACTAGACCCCAAGGAACAAATTGACGAAATCGCCCGTATGCTTGCAGGCGACCGAGATCATGAGACCGCTCGAAAAATGGCGCAAGAAATGCTATTACAAAATGGCAACTCAGGCGAACGAAAGGGTGAGGCAGGATGGTAAACAACGTAGAGGCGATCTCTATTGCGATTGTCGAAGATAATCTGGAATTTGCAGAGTTACTTGCCGAATATATTGCCAAGCAGTCCGGTCTCTCCGTCATAGGAGTCGCAAATCATGGAGAAGAATCCATGAACTCCATCCGCAAGTCATCATTTTAGATATCGTCATGCCCCATTTAGATGGACTTGAAGTTCTAAAATCAATCATGACAATCTCCCCGGACGAACGGCCCAAAGTCATTGTACTGACCTCTTATGCCCAAGAAAAAATGACTCAGCGAGTGCTCGCCCTCGGAGCGGATTACTATATGCTAAAGCCCGTGAATTTAGAAGTCCTTATGACGCGAATTCGGGAGCTGTTCATCGAGGAATTCCAAACTGGAGCCATGGATCATCTCGTCACCCGAGGGGCCTCGGATATTGAAAACCAAGTGACCCGGATCATTCAAGAGTTTGGTATTCCGGCTCATGTCAAAGGATACCAATATCTACGGGATGCAATTATCATGATTGTAAAAGATCCGGATCTTTTGGGTGGAGTTACCAAGATTCTCTACCCGGATATTGCTAAAAAATACAACACAACTGCCAGTCGGGTGGAGCGCTCGATCCGGCACTCGATTGAGATTGCCTGGTCTCGAAAACCAACGGATCGGGTAAACGAGCTTTTCAAAACATCACTCGATAGCTTAAATGGCGATCGACCCAGCAACTCCGAGTTCATCGCCATGGTCGCAGATAAATTACGAATTTTACAATGACATAAAGGCAGCCGTCCCAGACTTTGGGTCGGACTGCCTCTTACTTTAGGAGGATTTATGGAAAAAATCGATCCAAGTTTAGCTGAAAAGACGCTTTCGAAAAAAATGGGCTTTGATGGAGAGCTTCTCAAGCTCGAAGTCGAAGTTGTAGAGTTACCAAATGGGAAGACCGCAACAAGAGAAATCATTCGTCATCCTGGAGCCGTTGCGATCGTTTGTTTAAACGAAGAAAACAAAATCGTTTTGGTCCGTCAATTTAGGAAGCCACTGGATAAAACTCTCCTCGAAATTCCAGCTGGTAAATTAGAGTACGGCGAAGATCACTTAGAATGCGCGAAACGAGAGCTACTGGAAGAAACCGGATACATCGCCAAGTCATGGAAAAAATTAGGCCAAACCGTGACAGCCCCAGGCTTCACCGACGAGACGATCCATCTTTTTTTAGCAACTGACGTGACATCAGGCACTGCTCAACCAGATGAAGATGAATTTTTACAAGTAGAAAATTATACGATTGACGAAATAAAAGAAATGATTTTTGCTGGAGTGATTGATGATGCAAAGTCGATCGTAGCCTTTTTTCTCTCGGGGATATTTATAAAATGAGATCCCTGCGCAGTGATTTTCACGTTCATATTGGAAAAGCGAAAAACAACTGGGTTAAAATGGCTTCGTCGGCCAACCTTACACTCGAAAATATTGCAACCTATGCAGCCTTCCCGAAAGGAATGGATTGGGTTGGCATTGTCGATTGCGGATCAAAATGGGTACAAGAAGAATGGCAGCAAGGCATCCACGAAGGACGCATTACGCCACTGCCCTTAGGAGGATACCAGCATCAGTCCGGCACGTTTTTACTACCTGGAATAGAGCTTGAGACCCGAGAGGAAAATGGCGGATTGGTACATGTTGTTTTCTATTTTCCTGATATCGAAAAAATTCAAGAAGCAATGAAAAGGCTAGACGGAAAGATCACAAATCCCAACCTAAGCACCCAAAATGTAAAAATTTCACTTCAAGAATTGATCCTTCTATTTGAAGACCTACCAAATATCCTCGTTCCTGCTCACATCTTTACCCCTTATAAAAGCTTGCTTGGGCGTTCCTGTCGCCGAATCAGTGAATTGATCGCCTCGGAATCGTTAGACAAAATCTCCGCGATCGAACTTGGCTTAAGTGGAGATCGCTTCTTAGCGGATCGAATTGCCGAGCTTAGCAACTATCCTTTTTTAACGAATTCAGATTCCCATTCATTGGAAAACATTGGACGAGAGCACAATCTCCTACAAGTTGAAGAAGGAAGCTTTCAGGAACTTCAATATGCTCTTGCGGGCGAAAAAGGACGAAAAATCTTAGCCAATTGGGGATTCCACCCATCCCTTGGCAAGTATCATCTCAGTGCCTGCCGAGCCTGCGGAGCGGTTTTATCCAAAGAAGAAATCTCATTAAATAAATGTGCAGCTTGCGGAAAATCCCGCCTATCCATCGGTGTTTATGATCGAATAGAGCAGCTTGCTGACTATAGTACGCCTCAGTCACCGCCCCATCGTCCACCTTATCATTATCAAATTCCCTTAAAATTTTTCCCCGGTATTGGCCCAAAGAAAAAAGATCAGCTTTACCGGGAAATTGGCACCGAGAGTCAGATCCTCTTCGAAGTGTCCGAAGAACAACTTATCCCGATCTTAGGAATTAAAATTGCCAAAGACATCATTGCCAGTCGATCCGGAAATATCAAATTCAACCCGGGCGCAGGGGGACGATATGGAAAAGTAGTAGGAGGCGATCGACGTGAGAGCGATAAACAAAGAGCTCCAGGAATTCGTTGATTATCTGGCTCTTGAACTCGGACTTGCTAAAAATAGCCTACTTGCCTATGAACGGGATTTAACTAAAGTAATAGAGTTTTTAAATATCAGCCTAGAAGAGATCAAGCCCGATGACGTTCGCGCTTATCTACAGGCCCGAAAAAAAGAAGGATGGACTGCGGCATCGACAAAGCGCACCCTGTCAGCCTTGCGAACTTGGGGAAAATATCTGGTCGAAAGAGGAATCTGGAAGAGCAACTCCATGCTACTACTCGAAGCGCCAAAAGGGGAGAGACGATTGCCGAAAACGCTCGAATTAGAAGAAGTCGAAGCGATCTTAAAGCAGCCTCAAGTGACGCTACCAGCAGGGGCTAGAGATTTAGCGATGATTGAGCTTCTATTTTCAGCAGGACTTCGAGTATCGGAACTACTTGATCTAGATATTCAAGATGTCCAACTCGAAATGGGATATGTACGTTGTTTCGGAAAAGGCTCCAAAGAACGAATCGTTCCGATTGGTGAAAAATCGATTCGCTCCATTCAGTTTTATATCGAAAGAGGCCGCGGCGAATTTGTTTCAGCTACCTCTGACCGAGCCCTTTTTCTCAACCAAAAAGGAAACCGCATGACCCGGCAAGGGTTCTGGAAAATTTTAAAAGCCTATGCGACTAAAGCAGGGATAAAACGTCCGATCTCGCCCCATCATCTTCGGCATTCATTTGCGACTTTGCTACTCGAAAATGGAGCCGATCTGCGTAGCGTTCAGGAGATGCTTGGACACGCAGATATCTCTACGACCCAGATTTATACCCATGTTAGCCAAAAACATTTATACAACATTTATCGCAATGCGCATCCGCGCGCGAAAAGTTTTGAAAAATAAGCAGTTTCTCAGGAATCCCCATCTATGATACAATTTATCTTAGAGTTTCGTAGAGGGAATTTATCAGCGAAACCGAATAGGGGGAAATGATTTGTTTGCTTTGCCATCAGTAGAAAAAATTATTTACATGCTTCCGGCATTTGTCATAGCCATTAGCTGCCATGAATTTGCGCATGCCTGGGTTGCAAATCAATATGGTGATCCAACTGCTAAAAACCACGGACGACTCACTTTAAATCCACTATCCCATTTTGACTTATTTGGCTTTTTTCTATTTGTCTTTGTCGGTTTAGGATGGGCCAAAGGCGTTCCAGTTAATTCATACAACTTTAAAGGAAACCGCCGAGTTGCGATGATTGCAGTTTCTCTTGCCGGCGTTACAGTTAATTTTATGTTAGCCATTTTGGCATTAATCATCCAGTGTCTGTTGGTTCTAGGCGTGCAAAGTGGGATCGTGGCTTCGGGAATATCTACTCCTTTGATTACTGTATTCCATTGGATGTTTACCTATAATGTTATCTTTGGAGTCTTTAATTTGCTACCAATTCCTCCGTTGGATGGAAGCAAAGTGCTTGCTGCTCTTCTACCGGGAGAATTTGAAGATAAAATTGCTGCAGTCGATCGATTTGGATTTTTAATTCTTTTTGGTTTGCTATGGATCGGATGGCTTGATAAAGTGCTTTGGCCACTTATAGACAAAGTATCATCTGGGCTCTATGAAATTATTGTTCCTATTTTTTTTAGATAGAGGAGTTTGTGATTATGACAAAGCAACGTATTTTTAGCGGCATGCAGCCATCGGGGAAGTTTCATCTTGGCAACTACATGGGAGCGTTAGAAAATTGGATTCATCTGCAAGATGAATATGAATGCTTTTTTTCAATCGTAGATCTTCATTCGTTGACTTCCATGTATGAAGACACCAGTCAGTTAAAAGACTATACGTTTCAAATGGCACTGGATTGGCTCAGTGCGGGTCTAGACCCCGAAAAAAATACTATTTTTGTACAATCCCATGTTCCGGAGCACTCGGAGCTTCACCTTTTACTGTCGATGATGACACCTCTATCCTGGCTTGAACGGGTACCTACGTACAAAGATAAATTGCAAAACCTAGGTGAAATGGGCAAAGAAATCAACACCTATGGTTTTTTAGGTTACCCGGAATTAATGTCTGCCGATATTATGCTCTACAAAGCGGAAGTTGTCCCGGTCGGGGAAGATCAAATTCCCCACGTTGAGCTCTGTCGAGAAGTTATCAGGCGATTTAATCATTTATACAGTCCGGTCTTTCCCGAACCAAAGACCAAGCTAAGTAAAGCACCTTCACTGCCAGGAACAGACGGACGAAAAATGTCTAAATCTTATGGCAACACGATCCCTTTTGCAGCAACAGAAGAAGAAATCTGGGAGCGCCTACGAGGAATGATCACAGACCCACAACGAGTCCGTCGCACTGATCCAGGGAATCCGGACGTTTGTCCAGTATTTTCCTTGCAAAAGATATTCAATCCGAGCGAAGTTCCAGAAATTGATGCAGCTTGCCGTAGTGCAGAGATTGGCTGTGTCGATTGTAAAAAGAAATTACTCAAGCAAATGTCGATTCTTTTGACTCCGATTCATGAACGCCGCATTGCCCTTGAAGCTCAGCCAGAAAAAGTGCGAGAAATTTTAGCATTTGGGGCGGAGCGAGCTCGAAAGGCTGCCCGTCAGACCATGGAGGAAGTACGATCAGCCATGGGATTCTACTAAAATGTCAGAGCAAAGTTACCAATTGGAATTGGGAGTCTTTGAAGGGCCGCTGGATCTATTACTTCATTTATTGGATAAAAATGAGCTGAACATTTACGATGTTCCACTTACCTTGGTTGCCGAGCAATACGTCGCCTACCTTGAGTCTCTAGACAGCCTTGATATGGAAGTTGCCAGCGAATTTTTAATTGTTGCCGCTCAGCTCATGTATATTAAATCAAAAGCTCTTCTGCCAAGAAGTAGCGCAGTGGAAGAAGAAAGCGAAGAAGACTTAGAAGAGCGATTACGGCTACAATTGCTTGAATATCGGGCTTTTAAAGACATCTCTGCTTACTTGCGCGAGCTCTTTACAAGTCAGGATCATTTTGCTAGACACCCCAGTTTTGCCATCACTCGAAAAATCGATATGGAGCTTCAGAGTCCACTGGAGCTGCTAAATTCATTGAAACGGTTACATACCGAAGAGATTTCTCTCTTCGAATCGGAAGAGTTGATTCCCCTTGAACCTTTTAACATTGAAGAACGAATGAGTGAAATCGAAGAAATATTAGCTTCATCAAGGACTCACACAATGCGACTAGATCAATTGCTCGCTAAGGGAAATGGACGGATGCGCTGGTTAAGCTGCATCTTGGCAATTTTAGAATTAGTTCGACGGCAACGGGTCAATGTTCGGCAAGAGTCTGCTTTTGCAATGATCTATTTGACCGCGAAAGAGTAGGAGGAACCCATGAAATATTTCGAAAAATCAGCTCTTGAAGCTGTTCTATTTGTGAGTGGCGATCCTCTCCCTCTCGTTAAATTAAGTGAAGCTGTCGGACAGAACCTCGAGGAAACTGAACGTTTACTGTTAGAACTCCAAACCGCCCTTGAAGAAAATCAACGAGGGATCAGGCTTGCTGAGGTACACGGGGGCTGGCAACTTGTGAGTGCGCCTGAATTCCGAACTCAAATTGAGAGCCTCAGTATCGCCGAGCGTCCTCGGTTATCACCAGCCATGATGGAAGGGCTTGCAATCATCGCCTATCGCCAGCCAGTAACTCGTCAAGAAATCGAACAAGTTCGCGGCGTCGGAAGCGATCATATCGTTCGTAGCTTACTTGAAGCGCAAATGATTGAAGAAAAAGGACGAAAAGAAGTCGTTGGGCGACCCGTTCTATACGGCACGACTGATTATTTTTTGCGTACTTTCGGATTGAAAGCCGCTGATGAATTACCTCGTTGGGAAGAGTTCCATGAGCCAGAACCAGAAGTAAGTCCAGAGGAGGCAACTGAAACAAATGAAGGAGCGACTACAGAAGATCATCAGGAATAGTGGCATCGCTTCGCGCCGTGAGGCCGAAAAATGGATTACCTCTGGCCGGATCAGCATAGATGGGGTCATAGTGACAGAACTTGGGACTCAGGCTGATCAAGAGACTCAAGTGATTTGTATTGATGGAGTTCCCTTGAGGAAATCAGAGTCTCATGTGTATTACCTGTTTTATAAACCAACCAGTGTCGTAACGACTCTGCACGACCCCCAAGGGCGTCCAACCATTGTCGATTTTATTAAAGAGATTCCTGAACGGATTTTTCCAGTAGGCCGACTGGATCAAGATACTGAAGGCTTACTTGTACTTACAAATGATGGTAACTTAATGAATGGACTGCTACATCCATCGCGGGAAATTCCCAAAATTTATCAAGTAAAGGTTAAAGGAATCCCAGATGAAAAAACTTTAAATGATTTGCGAAATGGAGTAGAATTAACCGACGGCAAGACAGCGCCAGCAAAAGTAAAACTTTTGAAAAGTGAAAAAGATACCGCCTTACTTGAAATCATTATTCATGAAGGAAAAAATCGTCAAGTACGGCGAATGGTCGGAACTGTGGGCTTTCCGGCGGTGGCTTTAAAACGAATTGGCTTTGCTTTCTTGCGCTTAGATGGATTGACTTCTGGAAGCTTTCGTCCTTTAAGCCAAGAAGAAGTCAATCGACTTCGGGAATGGTGCGGTATTTAAAAGTATTTGGAGGAAGATGATGACGAGCTTTAAAATTGCTATTGATGGACCAGCAGGAGCCGGAAAAAGTACTGTTGCCAAGCAGCTGGCTAAAAAGCTTGGATTTATTTATATTGATACAGGAGCGATGTATCGAGCAGTCGCGCTAAATGCACTCAATGAGAATCAAATGATCGATGATTCAAAGGACGAGGTAGTAGGGGAAATTGCCCAAAAATCAGTCATTCAATTAGCTCAAACTCTAGACGGTAAAGAGCAAGTTCTCTTAAATGGAGTTGATGTGACCGAAATCATTCGCTCCCCAGAAGTTACCCGCCTTGTTTCGTCGGTTGCCAAAAATCCTCAAGTCCGAAAAGTTTTAGTAGAGCAGCAGCGAAAATTAGCTGATAATCAATCAGTTGTTATGGACGGACGAGATATCGGAACCCAAGTTTTTCCTGACGCACAACTTAAAATTTTCTTGACTGCGACAGTCAAGCAACGGGCAATGAGACGCTGGAAAGAGCTAACTGATCAAGGAAAGCAAATAAACCTAGAATCAATTGAACAAGAAATTTCTGATCGGGATAAAATGGATGAAGAGCGGGCAGCAAGCCCTTTAATTCCAGCTGTTGATGCGATTCATATGGATACTACAAATCAAACCATTGAGGAAGTCGTTGACGAACTGACTCGCCTCTATACAGAGAAGGTGCAGTCATGTACAAAGTGATTCGGTTTTTTTTAGATTGTTATTTTCGACTCAGCTATTCCTATGAATACACTTTTAAAACGGACGCATCGATCTTTAAAGGGCCCCTTTTAATCGCAGCTAACCATCAGACTAACTGGGATCCTTTTTTGATCCACGCGGTTATTCCAGTGCGTCTGGCATTTATGGCAAAAGAAGAGTTATTTAAAATTCCCGTTTTAGGCTGGGTCATGAAAAGAGAGGGAGCTATTCCGGTAAAACGGGGCGGCTCAGGCGATCGACAAGCGATCCGCGATATGCTCCAAGCCTTAGAAGAAAAACAAATCTTAGGCATTTTCCCGGAAGGAACTCGAAGCACTGACGGAAAGCTTCAGCCTTTCCAGCCTGGTATGGCAATGATGGCAACCCGTTCAGGCAGTCCGGTTCTTCCGGTATGGATTTTTTGGGATATAAAGCATAAAGTTAAAGTCCATGTAGGTGAGCCCATCGCGCCACCGCCGAAAGGATCAGATCGGGAGGTTCAGGTACAATTTACTGAACAAGTTCGAAATGCGATGTTAGCTTTAAAAGAAGAAGGGGAGTTACTAGACCGTTAGGTTCTAGTAACTCTTTTTTTGTGAACTTTTAGCAACACTTTATTTCTTGTGAAGGTTTTCTGACTGCGCAAACGAATTCTTTAAAGATATAGGAGGTATGAAACCATGAAAAAAATACTAACCGCATTTGTCTTAGGGATAATGCTTATTACTACTGGAGGACTTGCATCTGCTGAGTCTGCTCAGACCGGAATACGAGTCATCGGTGAAGCCAATATCGAAAAGACCCCTGACCAAACAACCATTCAATTTGTCGTTGAAACAACTGGAAAAACACCAGAACTTGCCCAAGCAGAGAATTCAAAAATTTCATCGCAAGTCTACCAAGAACTGATGGGACAGGGAATAGGTCGCGAACAATTTAAAACGACTCAACTCTCATTAGATGTCCAAAGGGAATATAATAAAGACGGTACGAATAAAGTAATCGGTTATCGAATGACTCATCGAGTTTCCTTAAAACTGGATGGAACCGATAAAGCCGGGCCCATGGTTACTAGTCTAATCGCAAGTGGTGTGAATCGAATTGATTCTGTTCAATTTGGTCTAAAAGATGAAAGCTCAGCACAACGAGAAGCTCTCGCAGCAGCCGTCAAAGATGCGCAAAGCAAAGCTGCGGTCTTGGCAGAAGCTTCCGGCCGCCGAATTATCGGTGTAAGAGCCATTGAAGAGCAAGGCGTTAACTTACGTAGACCCGTTGCCCTTAATTATGAAATGAAAAGCGCTGCAGATGGTGTCGGCCAACAACAAGCTTGGGCTGGCGATATTACAGTCACTGCAACGATCATCGTGACTTACGACTTCTAATAAAACCGCCTCACCGTTTTTGATCAGAACCTCAAAAGATGGACAATATAAAAAGCTCCCTATTGCAGAATAAAATCTACGATAAGGAGCTTTCTTATGTCTGCAAAAAGCAGTCCATAGTTTTGAGAGGTTTAGTAGGAAATGCTCATATTTTTTCTTTAGATTATCTTTAGCAACCCATCCAGTTTCATTATCAGCTTTTCTGACACACCAATACCACCCATTAAGTTCATAAATTGCACCAACAATATCACCAGTAGTTACAGCCATTTCTTTTGAAGTATAGTCTTTAGTTGCAGTCCCAGTTCCCTTGTCTATGATCAATATGTGAACAGGAACCTAACCTTTTTGATCGGACTGATTTGATGTACAGAATATCCAATTTGGATAGGGTCCATCTGGGTCTGATAATTCTCCTAGCTGTACAGTATCACCCTTTAAAAGCTCAACAGGATTCAGGTTATCATTTGTATAATCGCTGAGTACCTCAAATAACGCCATCGTTCGATCTCCTGTTATCTTCAAAAGTTCCACATGTACTTATTTGAATATCAAGACTAGATAACATTGTGTCTTGCAATTTGATTATAGTGTGATTTCTTCACCAGGAGGAACGATACTGACCGGAATTTTATAAGTTGTTTCGGTCAGTAATTTAAAGGCTTCAGGATCTTGGTCGATAATTGGCCACGTTTTATAATGAATAGGAATTACATGCTTAGGTTTAAGCATACTTGCTGCCAGTGCCGCATCCTCTGGTCCCATCGTGTAATTATTGCCGATGGGCAATAGAGCCCAATCAATTTGCTCAATTTTTCCAAGAAGTTCCATATCGCCAAAGAGTGCCGTATCGCCGGCAAAGTAAACAACTTTTCCGTAGAAATTTACAATAAAGCCGCAAGCATGACCACCGGAAATACCGGATCCGTGAAAAGCAGGAGTGACACGAACCCAACCGAAAGGAAAGGTTGTTTTTCCGCCTAAATGCATCGGATGAGTGTTTAACCCTTCCGCGGCACACATATTAGCGATTTCAGCTGTACTGATGACTTGAGCGCCAGTGCGTTTTGCAATTGCAAGGGTATCACCTAAATGATCGCCATGAGCATGGGAAACCAGAATGTATTTGCAGTTTATCTCTTCTTGCTTAGCCTTTTCCCAAGTATTTCCTGTAAAAAACGGATCAAAAAGAAGAATAGGCTCATCGTTGTGACTTAGCGAAAAAGCAGAATGACCATAATAATGTAATTTAATCATAATATACCGAACTCCTTTTACTTTAAACCTTATCTAGTAATTTCGAAATAAAACAGAAAAAACCTTCAAATTTTTATAAAATTCCCAATAAAACAGGACTTTTGCTCTTTCGATTCGAATTATATAAAGAGAGAAGTATGAGTAACTTAGAGAGAAGTGTTAATCATGCAATTGACGAGTGGGCATTATTGGGCAATTTTTTTGACTTTAGGATTGGTGTTGTTGGTTGGAGCATCCGCTGTACGAAAAGTAAAAGGCTCAAAAGATTTTACTATGGGTGGAAATCAAATCGGCACAGCGGGTGTGATTGGAATTCTACTCGGAACAATTTTGGGTGGAGCCTCCACGATTGGAACCAGCCAATTGGCCTTTTCAAAAGGCATTTCCGCTGTTTGGTTTAGCTTAGGATGTAGCGTTGGTCTAATCGGTATTGCGATACTTTCTCCCCGATTATGCAAAATTCCCCGAGTAAATACAATTCCCCAGATTTTGTGTCGCCGTTACGGAAAAATGATTCGTCCGATTATTGGAATCACTGCGATACTAGGAATTTTCTTTAGCATTGTTGCAAGTAATTTATCGATGATCGACATTCTGGCCACTCTACTTAAAATCGAGCTTTCAACAGCTTATTTCGTGCTATTTTTATTCATTATTTTCTACGTACTTTTTGGCGGGATTCTTGGGGCCAGCTGGATTGGTCTGATAAAAACGATACTTCTATACATTGTGCTGATTTGGGTAGGATTTATCGCTTTGGAAGGACTCGTAGGAGAAAAGAACCTTCTTCAGACACTTCCAGCAAACCCAACTTACAATGTTTTTGTTAATGGCTTTTTTACTGATATTGCTACTTTTTTCTCTGTTATTGTCGGAGTCATGTC
>JAGOZY010000161.1 GCA_018058445.1 Negativicutes bacterium
CCATAGCGGACTGCGGGCTGCAATCGCTGAGCGAAGACTCTTTCCGATATTTTGCGGAGCGATGATCAAAAATATCGGTGGTACACAAATTTTAGATGGGATCGAAAAATTTCTACCTCAACCAGGAATCAAAAAAATGGTCGGAATGAACCCGATAACGGAAAAAGAAGAAATTCGAAAATTAGACGATTCTTTTTCGGCATTTGTATTTAAAACGACGACCGATCCATTTGTCGGAAGATTAAACTATGTTAAAATTCTATCGGGAAAATTAAAAGGCGACACTCAAGTCTACAACCCCAAAAAAGACAAAATGGAAAAAGTAAATGCAATCTTTACCCTTAAAGGAAAACAGCAGGAACCTCTTGTCACAGTCTGGGCAGGCGATATCGCTGTTCTTTCAAAACTTCAAGAAACGGTCACTGGCGATACGCTTTGCGAAAAAGATCATCCGATTATCTATCCACCGGTTGCATCGGTTAAGCCAATGCTTGTTAAAGCCCTTTATGCAAAGAAAAAAGGGGATGAAGATAAAATTGGAAATGCGCTAAATCGAATGACCGATGAAGACCCCAGCTTAGAAGTCATTAAAGATGTCGAAAGCGGACAACTTTTGATTCGGGGTATTGGTGAACAACAGCTTGAAATTATGGTCGAAAAAATTAAAAGAAAATTTGGCGTGGAAATCGTTCTAGGCGAAGCAACCATTCCTTATCGGGAAACGATCCGTGGAACTGCTAAAGTCGAAGGCCGGCATAAAAAACAAACTGGTGGACATGGTCAATATGGACATGTTTGGCTTTATATGGAACCACTGGCGGAAGGTAGCGGTCTGGAATTTGTCGATGCAGTCGTCGGCGGGGCGGTTCCTCGCTCATATATTCCGGCTGTTGAAAAAGGAGTCCATGAATGTGTTCGTCGAGGAGCCTTGGCCGGCTATCCGGTTGTTGATATTAAAGTAACCCTGCAAGATGGCTCTCATCACTCCGTAGATTCCTCTGAAATGGCATTTAAAATGGCAACTTTCCTTGCCTTTAAAAAAGGAATGCTCGAAGCCAAGCCGGTACTTTTAGAACCGATCTATCAGATTGAAGTTATCGTGCCGGAGTCCTATATGGGCGATATTGTTGGCGATATTAATAGCAAACGAGGACGTATCCTAGGAATGGAAAGCGATGAGAATGGTCACAGTACAGTTAGAGCTCAAGTTCCTTTAAGCGAGATTGTAAACTATCCAACAGAGCTGCGATCCATGACGCAAGGTCGCGGAAGATTTGATCGTAAATTTGATCATTATGAAGAAGTACCTGCAAGAACTGCAGAAAAACTAATCGCCGAAGCTCAGAATAAACAAACAGAACACTAAATGATAAAGCCCCCTTTGATAAAAAAAGGGGGCTTTATTTGCATTTTTAACTGAATCAAGTCAAAATAAGAGTAGCAAAGATATTCTCTTTTGAAGGGAGCCCACAACGATGAAGAAGATTGCTCTATTAACGAGCGGTGGAGATGCCCCCGGAATGAATGGGGCAATACGCGCCGTTGTCCGTCATTCAATTGCTCAAGGATGGATTGTATTTGGGATTCATCGAGGGTATCAAGGAATGATTGACGATGAAATTTTTGAAATGGGGACTCATTCGGTCGCTGGAATTATTCAGCGAGGCGGGACAATTTTAAAAACCGCTCGCAGCGAAGCCTTTCGCACATTAGAAGGAAGAAAGCTGGCGGCTGAAAATCTAAAGCGTTTAGGAATTAATCAGATGGTTGTGATCGGTGGTGACGGCTCGATGCGTGGAGCTGAAACACTTTCCGAAGAATTTGGGATTTCCACCATGACGATTCCTGGTACGATCGATAATGATATGAATGGAACCGAGTATACGATTGGCTTCGACACAGCCCTAAATAACATTTTAGATGCTATCAACAAAATTAGAGACACCGCAAACTCCCATCAGAGAGTCGCAGTCGTTGAAGTGATGGGTCGTCATGCCGGTCACTTGGCTCTGATGGCAGCCATTAGTTGCGGGGCTGAAGTTGTGTTGGTACCGGAAATTCCTTGGTCCATTGAAGAAGTGTGTGAACGAATTGAATTAAGCCATCAAAAAGGAAAACTATACAGCATTGTCTTGGTTGCAGAAGGCGCCGCCAAAGGGCCTGATATTGGTAAAGAAATTGAAGAGCGCACTGGAGCAGATGTGAACGTCACGGTTCTTGGCTATCTGCAACGCGGTGGCAGTCCAACAGCTCTCGATAATATCATCGGTACTCAAATGGGTGTGCGAGCGGTTGATGAGCTTGCCGCAGGGAAATCAAACTGCCTAGTTGGAATGCAGGGAAACAAAATTGTATCGACTTCTTATATTGAAGTAAAAAATCAACCACGAACACTTGATTTAAATTTATATGATTTAGCGCTGAGTTTATCACGTTAGTTGAAGTGAAGGGTGAAGTATTTGAGACTTTTACGACTTGAAATGCAAGGGTTTAAATCCTTTGCTGATAAGACAGTAATTCAATTTGGTTCGGGCGTTACCGGAGTTGTCGGACCTAATGGCTGCGGGAAAAGCAATATTTCCGATGCGATTCGCTGGGTTCTTGGCGAGCAGAGTCTAAAAAATTTGCGGGGAACGAAAAGCGAAGACGTCATTTTTTCCGGCAGTACCGAACGCCGAGCTCTCAATCTGGCGGAAGTCTCCCTTGTCTTTGATAACCAAGATCGTTTTTTTGATTTGGATTTTAACGAAATCAGCGTCGGTCGCCGTATTTACCGATCTGGTGAAGGGGAATACCTGATTAATAAAAAGACTTGCCGCCTAAAAGATGTGGTCGAGCTCTTCCGCGGGACTGGACTAGGACGAGATGCCCTGGCAGTTCTTGGGCAGAATAAAATTGATGAACTTCTTTCAAATACCCCAGAAGAGCGCCGGGCAGCTTTTGAAGAGCTGGCTGGCATTTCTCGTTACAAAAGTCGTAAAAAAGAAGCTCTAAAAAGACTCGATCAAACCGAGCAAAATTTAAATCGTGTACAAGATTTAACGACAACTATGGGTGAAGAACTTCCCGCCCTCGAAGAGGCAAAAAAACGAACCGAAGCTCATAACCAAGTTCGTCAGGAAATGCGCTCCGGCGAACTCAGGTGGATTGCTAGCGAATGGGCAAATCTGAACGAACAGGAAGCCAAGCTTACCGAAGAACAGCAAAGCTTTGCGAGTGCGGAGTCGCAAGCCGAAGAAGTTCGTCGCCAGCGGGAAGAAGCCGAGCTGTCTTTTCAAAAGCAATTTGAAGAAAGCGAAAGAACGCTGGTCTCTTGGCAAGAAGAAACAGAGCGTCAGAAAGACCGCCTTCAAGAAATTCAGACTGAAATCGCAGTTCAAGAAGAGCGACTTCAGCAAAATGAAAGCCTAACGGCGCTTTTAAGTGGGGATGAAGCCAAACAAAGAACCGAGCAGGAAGAGCTTGAAAATCTCTTGTCTGAACTAAATATTCGCACCGGATCAGCTAAGCGGGATTTACAAAAAAAAGAAGAGGAGCTTGAAGTTCTTCAAAAATCCCACCTTGAGTTACAAACCTCTTGGAATAAAGTCCAGCAAGTACTTGAAAGTAGCAGAGACGAAGGTTTTTCGTCCATGCAAGAAATTGTCTCGCTACGAAATCGCAACCAAACACTCGGAGACGATCAAGAGCGCCTAAAAAGACAAGAAAGCAAATTCACCAAAGAGCGAGAAGAGCTGGCTGACCAAGTGGGCGACTCTTCACAAAAGATCACCCAGCTTCAAAAAGAACGCACAAGCTGGGAAGCCCAACTTAAACACGTTGAAAGTCAACTTGAAACACAGCGACGAGAGCTTTCACGATTGACTGAGGAGCGCAGTTCGCTGGTTCAGACTTTGGAAAAATACCGCCAAGAAAGTCGGGACTATACTTCTCGCTTAAATTGGCTGGGTGATATGCTAAAAAATCGGGAAGGCTTTAGTC
>JAGOZY010000162.1 GCA_018058445.1 Negativicutes bacterium
ACTGAAAGGGTTATGATCATGACTAACTCTAGGCCTTTTAGGAAAGTCTCCAAATTTCTTCCACAAATTATTCTATCAGTTCTTCTGCTATTTTCTTTGCCTTCCTTTTTATGGATGATTCTAGGAGCATATTTAGGATTGAATGAACAAGAACGGGCAAAAAGAGAGGGCCCCCTTTTAGAAGAAGCTTATCAAATTCGACGTCAAACATATTTGTCTGAACAAAAGCAACTAGTAATCTCAAATATTTCAGCCCTCGATGTAAAGCAAGTCTTAACAAATAACTGGAATTTAAAATTTGACACACCATACTCCCAAGCAGATCTTAATAAAATATCTTTTCAAGGTTCGTATAATAATGAAATCATCACCTTTGTCTGTTCTATGACTTCTATAATCCAAAATCCATATTATGTAATTGATACAAATTTTGATGTAATTACCAAAGATAGTCTCTCTGATTCAGCCAAGCTAGTCGCAGAGCATCAAACCCTAAAATTTTTTATTGATTGTGTTTCTATTGGCAATAGTGAAAGCAACCAACATAAACTTGCGTTTTGGATAACAGAAACACTTCCTTCTTTAAAGAACGGCGAAAGCAAGGAGCTCTCTATTGAGTCAGTTAATTACACTTTATCTTATCTCGTTCACGCACCCACTGGAGAGACGATACATTCAAAAAGATTACGAATTAAAAAGAACAATACAGATTTTATAATTCGCCTCTAGCACTCATCGCCAGCTGTTCACACTGCCCTAGCCATTCCTTAAACCGATCTGGATTGTCTATCAGCTCTTGGCTTGGTCTTTCTGCAATTTTGGCATTCACGATTTCTTGGATGTGCTTATTCGCTTTGTCGTAGTACTCCGCCCAGCTCGCCGCTTCAATCAGCAAGTCGTCTTCCTCCACCGCCATCGATAGGGGCACCCCATACCTTCGGGCATAGTTATCTAGCCGTTGAAAGTACAGGGTTCGGGAAAAACCTGTGCATTTTCCCGCTCTGACAAAAAATTCACCCAAGCCTCCAGAAGTTCTTCAATCAGATCAAATGGCATCTGACTTTTCATCTCTTCTAACGAGTGAAAGAGTTTCTCTCCTTTTTTCTCATGCAAAGCCTGTGCCAAAGACGCACTAAGCGCTGTATGAGTCCAAGCAAGCTCGATCTGTTTAGCAAGCTCCATCCGCACCAGTCGATCCACAAGTTCTTCTTTTTCGATTTTTTCGATTTCTTCTCGCCGCTTATCACTAAGCAGCTCTATTTTTTCAGCTAATTTCCCCTCATAGTCCTCTGTGTCAGGCGCGATCGTTCGCGAAGCCTTTTGCCGCAGTTGATTGTATTCTGCCCCTACTAAAGCTTCCTGTAAAAGCTCCAGCTCTTGTAGCAGATAAATATCTCTCATCGTTTCAGTCGCATCTTTCAGACGCTTCACGATTCCCTTTTGAATATCCTGCGCCTCGCTCATCGCCGTTTCATTGTCCCTCGCTGATGGAGCTCGTAGCAAAAACTCTTCCGTCTTTCCTTCAAAAGCAATGCTGATTTTTTTCTCTCGCCGATAATGGAATCGCTCAGTCGATGTGCTCATTCGCTCTCCTCCTCCATCTCGCTAAAATCCGCAATATTTGCCTTCTTCAAAGCATTGTATTTATTAAGCATCACCTTTCGGTAAGTCTCAAACTTGGGCTCATCTCCCTCGGTGATCAGTAGTGCAAAATCAAGAGCTGTCTCGAGTAAATGCTGCAATTTCGCATTCGTCGAAGATAATAGTTCCGCTTTTTTCATATTCCATTCCCCTTTCAAATAATAAATAGATTAAAAGAGAACCGCTACAAGCGGTTCTCTTTTCCTTAAATTAGCTGTTAGAAATAGCTAATCCACCCGATTTGCCAGTCCAACCAAAAGTTTCCATCAAAGTTCCATTCACATTAGCAGGCATTCCACCAGTATTCGTCACAATATCAGGAACAACAATTCGTTTAAGTACCGAATTATCTTTTGGCGATTTCACCACCACTTCCAGCCCCAGATTATTATTGATACCATAGGTTGGTAATTGTTCAATTCCAAATTGAGTCTCAGCACTTGAAGTCGCTCCATAAGTTAGAAGCTTTCGTAGCGAAAGGTCATTCATCAGCACATTAAAGTTCCCCGATACATTGGGCACTCCACCTGGAGCAAAAATCACTTTATTACTGCCAAGCTGAGGAATTCGATTTTGCTGAAGAGCAATATCGATTCGCGCCGACTGAAGCCGTGGAATCCAAGTTTTACTGCTCACACCAATGCTGACTGGAGTAAATTCCCCCCGCACAGCCGGTGGTGCACTTGAATTAAAGCTAGGCGCAAGAGCTGTCCCCATAACGGCTGAATAAAATACAACAGTCCAAACTTCACCGGCAATCATTCCGCTCGCGGATACACGCTTACTTGCTGGGATATAGGTATAATCATTTGCTTCAACTAATGTAGTACTCTTTCCACTAGCTGATTTAGTCACTCGTAGCAAATAAGCCCCTTCAAAATAGCTATCACTCTTCGTTTTGATCGGCGCTTCTGCCCCTTGCAGTCCAAGAGTGAAATAGCCGTTTGTCACATCAGCTGCAGTAATTGTATATTTTTTGGTAACTACAAAACCGTCAAATACAGTCATGTTATCCCCAACAAAACCATAAGATTCTGTCGCATTACCGGAAATATCAAAAGCATAACCGACTCGATTAATCGAAGCATTCTTCACGTAGACCGATCGAAAGAAGTTGCCTGTATTGTCTCGAACAACTCCCACATAATCAACCTGGGCAGAAATATAATCATCCAAAGTAAAGTTTGTAGCACTCGGTTTCTCTGTCAAACTGCGACCCAATTCAATTCCTGTATCAAACACCGATACATTAAAAGAAACTTCTGCCGGTGCACTGATGATTCCCGCATGCTTGTCATTTCCCAGTTCGTCGATGATCTGGCTCGGTACATTTGCACTCACATCAATCGACTGAGCTCGATTCACCAGAAAATTATTTAAATAGTGGACGCAACGGTCCGATTTTAACGCTGAAATAAATGATGGATTTGCCATAATAAAACATCTCTCCTTTTTCTTTCTTAATCGACTAATGTATAAACGTAAATTCGTGCCCGCGCTTTAAATCGAGCGTCCAGATCAACTTCAACCCGCACTCCTTCGCCTGCCATCACAATGCCTGTATCCTGACGACCACTATCACGCACTGGCATATTTTTATTTTCAAAAAGATTCTTCACACCCTCGCAAAGATTATTCCGATCTAGCTGATTTGACGCATAAATATCCGCCAAAAACACCCGCGGACGACGACGATAGCCAGCAAGCTCGTGCTGCGTATCCACCTTCGTTTTATCGTGCTCCAAAGCAATCACCAAACCAGCTGGTGCCGTTGCTGGAAAACCATACTGCAAAGTAAGCCCCGGATAAGTGACTTTAAGACCCTCCAACGCAAAATAAATAGTATGAGTTAAATTCTGTAACAAATTCATAACTCCACCTCCTTTCCTACAAAAATTCATATATAAAGTAACTACCAAGTACATCGGCAATGCCATTCAAGCAACAACAATTCCATTCTGCAATAAAATACCCAAATCAGTTCAATTTAAACTAACCCACCAAGTCAATTCGAAACAGAATTTCAAGCACTAAAAAAGACACTGGCTAAACGCCAATGTCTCAATAGTTTTATTGAAAACCTTACATCCGTTAATAAAGGAATAAGCTCGTGTAAAATTTTTACTTCACCCGAGTTCCGTAGAAAAAATAGCCGTCATCTCTCATAAAACTTTAGCATTTCCATTACAAAGACTTTCGTTTTTGAATATTTTTCTCTTTATTCTGAAATACGCACAGCTGCTAAAAAAACTCCCTCATGCCGCACAATAAGAGTGTCTGATTCAGCCACATAATAAAAAC
>JAGOZY010000163.1 GCA_018058445.1 Negativicutes bacterium
ACGGAATTCGCTTTGGCGATCCTCTGCCTGATCATGAAGAAATTCTAGCAATTTCCGCCGTTCATCCTTCTTATATGGAGTTTCGAATTCAGCTCGAAGAAGGGCTCTCCGAAGAAGAAATTGCCCTACTAAGTCGTCCTCACACCAATCGATTAGACCCAGCAGCCAAAGCCATTCGTTCACAAGAAGCCCGCTCTGCTTTAGTCGGAAGTATTGCTCCTCGTAATGCCCAATTACGAACCAAAGGAACAATTACCATTGATAACGAAAACTATGGCGCCTATCAGGGCGAACTGCAAATCTTACGAGACGAACAACCAGCCGACTCCAATGTTAACGTCGCAGCTCGAATTATTCCGGAAGAAATCACTTTGCTTGAGTGGCTCACACCAGGAAAAATGTTCTCTTTTCAGCCAATTCCCCCGGCCGACAAAGGAGAGAACTGATGATACAGCTTGACAAAATTCTCACCGAAAGCCAAAATTCGGATACCCAAGCAATCGATCAAGGAACCACCCTGGAAATTCTTCAACTAATCAACCAAGAAGATAAAAAGGTACCCGAAGCAGTAGCAAAAATTTTACCAGAAATTGCTCAGGCCGTTGACTGGATTGTCGAATCCTTCCAGTCCGGCGGCCACCTTTTTTATCTAGGTGCAGGAACCAGCGGACGATTAGGCATCTTAGATGCTTCTGAGTGTCCACCGACTTACAACACTCCGCCAGAAATGGTTCAAGGAATTATCGCCGGCGGACAAACCGCAATCTTCCGAGCTGTTGAAGGGGCAGAAGACGATGTCCATTTAGCAGAAACTGATTTAAAAGCTCGTAACTTTTCCAAAAACGATGTCCTCGTAGGCATTGCCGCAAGCGGTAGGACTCCCTATGTGATCGGTGGGTTAAAGTACGCAGCATCCCTTGGTGCCAAGACAATTTCACTTGTCTGCACCGATTCCTCTGAAATGGCAAACTTTGCCGATCTAACTCTTGCAGTTCTCACAGGCCCCGAGGCAATTATGGGCTCCACCCGCATGAAGGCCGGAACGGCCCAAAAACTCGTTTTGAATATGCTGACTACTGCTTCGATGGTTCGACTTGGAAAAACTTATGGAAATTTGATGGTAGATGTTCAAGCAACTAATCTGAAACTCATCGAACGAGGCAAACGGATCGTTATGCTCGCGACGGGTTGTCAACGGGAACAAGCGGAAATTGCTCTTCAAGAAGCGAACGGTTCAGCCAAGATCGCTATTTTAATGATCCTGACCAGTACCAACGCAAAAGAGGCTTCAAAACAACTGGAAATGAATCATGGTTTTATCAATCAGGCCCTAAACAAAGGAGGTACAATTCGTGCTTAAAAGTCTTTGGAATAAAATTGCCCAGTCCGAATCGGAAGAGCTCTCCATTTTTTCCCCAGTTGATGGAAAAGTAATTCCTCTTAGCGAAGTACCCGATCCAGTCTTTAGCGGAAAAATGCTTGGCGATGGTGTCGCAGTCGTCCCTACCGATGGTAAATTTTTCGCACCCTTTTCAGGAAAAATCGTCGCTCTTTTCCCAACTGGCCACGCCATTGGATTACAAGCTGAAAATGGCGCTGAAATTTTGATCCATATCGGTCTTGATACAGTAGAACTCGGAGCCGCCGCTTTTCAAATCCACGTTCGACCCGACCAAGAAATTAAACTTGGAGAACTTTTAATTACCGCTGATTTATCTGCCATTTCTGCGGCGGGAAAAAGTCCGATTACCCCTATTGTTCTGACCAATACTCCGACTGAGTGGAGCTTGACCCCAGCCGCCGCCGATGTTGTGCAAGCTAGTAAAGATTTACTTTATACCGTGCAAAAAATCTAATCACCCATTGAGTAAAAATCTCTTACTTACGATATGACTGGAGCTCCTTTCCCGACAACGATCTTTTGAAGGAGGCTTTTAAATGGAAAAAGTGTTAATCACTGGCTTTGAACCCTTCGGTGGTGAACCAGTCAATCCTGCTCAAGAAGTCACCAAACTACTCGATGGAAAAATCATCGCAGGCCATCAAGTTATCGCCCGTGGGCTCCCGGTTGTCCGTCATACAAGCCGCGAGCTTCTAAGCAAAATGATTGACGAGATTAATCCGGTCTTAATCATCGCAGTCGGTCAAGCTGGCGGACGACTTGAAATGAGCTTAGAGCGTGTCGCGATCAACGTAGATGACTTTCGAATTCCCGACAATAGTAATCTTCAAACCATTGACGAACCCATTATACCCGAAGGGCCCGTCGGATATTGGAGCACCCTTCCGATTAAAGCAGCATTAGTTGCCATGCGAGCCACTGGAATTCCCACAAGTGTCTCAAATACCGCAGGCACTTATGTATGTAATCATCTTTTCTATGGATTAATGCACCACCTAGCGATTACAAATTCAAAGGCAAGAGGCGGCTTCGTTCATATTCCTTATCTACCGGAGCAGGCAGCTCGCCTAACCACCCAACCGAGTATGAGCCTATCAACAATGGCCAGCGGTCTTGAAGTTTTGATCGAAACGTGTCTCTCCGTGGATGAAGATACAAAAGTATCCGGTGGAACAATTTGCTAAAAAAGAGCTTTCACAAGCTCTTTTTTCTTGCCCTTTTTAAAATTCCATGGCATGATGTAGAGAATCAAAATACGCTGAGGAGGCCTTTCGATGCGAATTATCATCGCGGAAAATTATGAAAAAATGAGCCAAAAAGCTGCCGGATTTATTGCCAGCCAAATGATCTTACAGCCCACCAGCATACTCGGGCTCGCAACAGGCTCTACTCCGATTGGAACCTATCAAAAACTCATTGAGCTAAATCACGAAGGTGTTATTGATTTTTCAAAAATCAAAACTTTTAATTTGGATGAATATTTAGGAATCTCTCCTGAAAATACTCAGAGCTACTATCATTTTATGCAAGAAAATCTTTTTAACCATATTAATATAAAATCCAATCAGACACATGTTCCCAATGGGCAAGCACAATCCATTGAAGCAGAGTGCCTCTCCTATGAAAAAGCGATACAAGACGCCGGTGGAATTGATTTGCAACTTCTTGGTATTGGATCAAATGGTCATATCGGTTTTAACGAACCGAGCGAACACTTTGAGGCGATTACTCATAAAGTGAAGCTCACCCAAGAAACCATCGAAGCCAATTCCCGCTTCTTCGAAAAAATTGACGATGTACCCACCGAGGCAGTTAGCATGGGTACACGAACCATCATGCGAGCTCGAAAAGTTCTCTTAGTTGCCAGTGGGGCATCCAAGAGCCAAGCAGTGTTAGATGCACTCTGCGGCCCAATTACGCCACAAAGCCCAGCTTCGATCCTTCAACTTCACCCAGACGTCACTTTTATTTTAGACGTTGAAGCAGCTTCACTGCTAGATCACACCCTCGGCAACGATTTTTCAATATAAAAAAAGAGACCCAAAAGGGTCTCTTTTTTTATTTATACGAGATCAAAATCCAAAGTCGCAAAATAATCGTCTAAGGTTTCTCCACGCCTAATTAATTTAACAGTGCCATCCTCTTTCAGCAAAAATTCTGGACTTCGCAATTTTCCATTATACTGAAATCCCATTGAGTACCCATGAGCACCGGTATCATGTATAGCCAGCAAATCTCCGATTTCTAGCAAGGGTAATTTTCGATCAATTGCAAATTTATCACAATTCTCACAGAGTGACCCGACTACATCATAGATTTCAGTGGCTTCTTGATTTTCTTTTCCCAGAACGGAAATATGGTGATAAGCCCCATAAACACCAGGCCTCATCAAATTAGCCATGCAAGCATCCACACCAATATAATGCTTATACGTCTCTTTATCATGAATCACTTTTGTGACCAATGCACCATAAGGCCCGGTAATCATTCGCCCACATTCAAGGGAAAGTT
>JAGOZY010000164.1 GCA_018058445.1 Negativicutes bacterium
GCCAGTACTTGGTCGTTATCCTGTAGTCCAGCTTTGGCGGCTGGCCTATCGACCATAACGGTTCCAATGACAGCTTTATCAAGAACAGGTTGCTCGATACCAATTCCTACGTAGAGGAGAAATATCAAGACTACGGGCAAGAGCAAGTTCATCAATGAACCAGCCGCAATAACGATGACTCGATGCAAAATCGGTTGATTGACAAAGGATCGCTCGTTCAGCTCTTCATCCGGGTCCATTCCATCAATTTTGTTGAATCCACCGAGAGGAATCGCCCTGAGAGAATACAGTGTCTCCCCTTTTTGAAATGAAAATAACTTAGGACCAAATCCGATTCCAAATTCACTGACTCGCATTCCTAACTTTTTAGCTGCTACAAAATGCCCCAGCTCATGGACAATTACGACTAAGCCAAATACAAACAGCGCCGAAAGCACTTGTATCATAATGTCAGTCCTCCTATTTTTTTATTTGCTTGCGAACCCACTGACGGGTTCTTTCATCTGCACTTCGAATCGTCTCTAATTGATCAGCTTTTTGAACTTCGATGCTGTTTAGTGCACCTTCGATCATTTCAGAGATTTTCACGAAAGAAATATTTCCTTGTCTAAACTGGTGCACCGCTTCTTCATTTGCACCATTAAAAATGCAACCTGCCGTGCCGCCTGCTCGACCTGCCTGAAAAGCGAGCCTTAGAGCAGGAAAACGCTCTAGATCAGGTTTTCGGAAAGTAAGCTCAGGATAATCAAAAAAGGAAAAGCGCGGCCACTCAGTTTCAAATCGTTCTGGCCAACTAAGTGCATAAAGAATCGGCAGCTTCATATCTGGAACACCAAGTTGTGCGATCACACTGCCATCTTTATACTGAATTGCTGAATGAATAATACTTTGAGGATGCACTACGACTTCAATCTGGTCGTAGGGAATTCCAAACAGCCAATGAGCTTCAATGACTTCAAGCCCTTTATTGGCAAGGGAAGCGGAGTCGATGGTGACTTTTGCTCCCATCGACCAGTTGGGATGATTGAGCACATCTTTTAAAGCTGCTTGAGCGATCTCTTCTTTCGTCCAGTCCCGCAGGGCGCCTCCCGATGCAGTAACGATTAGCTTTTCAATGGCAGTTAATTTATTGCCCTGCAGTGCTTGAAAGATCGCACTATGTTCGCTATCGACTGGTAATAGTTGAACACCTTTTGCTTTCGCTTTTGCCGTGACGAGTTCGCCTGCGGCTACGAGCGTTTCTTTATTGGCAATCGCGATATCTTTACCTGCTTCAATCGCGGCCAAAGTAGGCTCTAAACCAGCGAAGCCAACTAAGGCTGTCAAAACTACGTCTGCTGAATCCATGCAAGCGACTTGAAGAAGTCCTTCTGTACCTGAAAGAATTTCTGTTTTTCCGGTATAGCGACTTCGCAATCGATTTGCCGCATCCAGATCAACGAGAACGGCAAGTTCTGGCTTGAATTCAAGAATCTGCTCTTCGAGCAAGATATCATTTTCATAAGCGGCCAGCGCGACAATTTGAAAAGATTTTGATTGCGCCCTTACAACATCTAACGTTTGAGTACCAATGGAGCCTGTGCTACCTAAAAGAGAAATTCGCTTCATTACTTCAGCTCCTTATTCCCTATTTCATAAATAGTTGAAGCCACATGCAAGTGACTGGAATGACAAATAGTAAGCTATCCATCCGGTCAAGGACTCCTCCATGCCCAGGAAAGAAAGCACCTGAGTCTTTGATGCCTGCCCAACGTTTGAGGCCAGACTCGGCTAAGTCACCAAGGATTCCAGCAATTCCTACTAGAGCTCCTAGAAGCAGTAGAAAAAGCAGCGGAAGTCCTAAAAATTGTGTTCCAATCCAAGTAGTCATCCCAATTGCGCCAATAATTCCACCGATTGCCCCTTCCCAGCTTTTAGCTGGGCTAATTTCTGGGCAAAGTTTGTTCTTACCGATCATTGAGCCGACAAAATATGCACAACTGTCATTCATCCAGGTGGCAAAAACAACCATGGCAAGTAGAATTAAACCGCTATCAGCTTGAATACCTATTTGCCAGTTGCGCAATAGCACGAACTGAGAAAAGCCAAAACCAATATAAATGAGTCCGGCTAGGCTAAATAACAATGCCGGCATCGCCTGAGGTCTACGCAGGAAAAAAATTAACGAAAAAAGGATAAGCAAAGAGCCCGAAAGTAATACTTCCAGCGGCATCCAGCTACCTTGAGCATTCAAAACAAAAAGGATCACCCCGAGGCTTCCTATCCATTGTACCAAATTTGGCTTGTTTTGGAGTGGCAAAAGTTTGAAATATTCTCGCCAACCAACAAAAGCTAAAATAGCGACAGTCCCTGTAAAAAGACTGCCGCCTTGCCATGCGAGGAAAAGTGCAATTGGAGCTCCGACCAGAGCTGTTAAAATTCTTAGTTTCAGCATTTCGGCCTCCCAAAATTATTGAACCACGCCACCAAAGCGACGTTCACGATTCTTAAAATTCTCTAGTGCCAATTCAAACTCTTTTTCTGAGAAATCTGGCCAGAGAATTGGGCTGAACCATAGTTCTGTATAAGCCAGTTGCCACAAAAGAAAATTGCTAATTCGGTAGTCGCCACCCGGGCGAATAAGTAAATCTGGATTTGGTATATTTTGTGTGGTGAGTAAAGATTCGAATTTTTCAATTGTAATCTCATTAGGTTTACTCAAGCCCTGCTCAACTTCCACAGCAAACTTTTGGCAGGCCGCTAAGATCTCCTGTTGCCCTCCATAGTTGATAGCAAGATTAAGCTGAAGACGAGTTCCTTTAGCGGTGATTTCTTCGGCCTTTTGAATTTGCTTTTGCAATTTACTCGAGAGTCCCTGCGTATCTCCCAAAACTTTTAATCGAATTCCATTTTTAGCTAAATCTTTTGCTTCTTTTTCCAGGTAGGTCGAGAGCAATGTCATCAAAAATGAAACTTCGGTTTTTGGGCGCTTCCAGTTTTCTGTCGAAAAGGCATAGCAAGTCAAAAATTCAATCCCTGATTGGGCGGCAAACTCCACCATTTTGCGCAGAGTTTCTGCGCCGGCTTTGTGTCCTGCTGTCCGAGGCAGTCCACGCTTTTGTGCCCAGCGGCCATTGCCATCCATAATAATAGCAACATGGGTAGGCATCTGAATCGATTCACTCATTTATTAAATCACCTCATTTGACCAAACAGTCACCTCTCTTCTAAAAAAGAAGAAAAATGACTGTTTCGTTTAAGCTTCTTTCCGTCCGAGCATTTTTCCTGCCCCAGAGACAATTAAAATGTTCTCGTTCCATTGAAGCTTCAATACATAAAGTTGATTTTGATCAACGACAAACTGGCTTCGTTCATCAATTGGAATTTCAAAAAATTGATAATCAACTTTTTTCCCATCCAGATAAGTTTGAAACTGTTTCCAAGGTCTTCCGAGCCAAGTTGAAAGATCCTCAGTCAAAATCATACTTCAAGAATTTCCTTTTCTTTGGAGGCGAGCATTTGCTCCGCATCTTTAATATGACGATCTGTCAGTTTTTGAATATCGTCTTGTGCTTTTTTTAGCTCATCTTCTGGAACCGATTTATCTTTTTCCAGTTTTTTGAGTTCATCGTTGGCATCTCGACGAATATTACGAATTGCAACTCGTGCTTCTTCGGTCTTTTTATTAGCAATTTTTACAAACTCCGCACGCCGCTCTTGAGTAAGCTGAGGCAGGTTTAAACGAATCACTGCACCATCCGAGTTTGGTGTAAGCCCGAGGTCCGACTGCATAATCGCTTTTTCAATCGCTGGTACAAGGGTGCTTTCCCACGGCTGAATCATAATGCTACGTGGGTCAGGAATGCTGACATTAGCCACTTGATTCACCGGCGTTAATGTGCCATAG
>JAGOZY010000165.1 GCA_018058445.1 Negativicutes bacterium
TATGAGGTTTCGTATTATCGAGAATAATAATGTCACTTCTTAACTGAATGTCATTATGCGTAGGAGGTTGCTACATGTTTAGCCCAGTTAATATTTTGCTCTTTTTTTCATTTTTATTATCATTAAGCGCTCTTTATTTAATTTTCCAAATTTATCGTGAAAGCCAGCTTGCGCATCGAACTCTACGCTCTTTTGATGAGTTTCGCACACAATTTAACAAGCAAGCTCTTGATCTTAAAAACCATATCGATCTTCTGGAAGCGCGCCAAGAACAGCAATCCAATCGTATTGATCATCTCGAAAGGCAACTTGCTGAACGTGAAGGTCAGCTTTTAGCTCTTTTAAAGCATCCTATACCCGAAAAAAATGAGCTCATCGACCATTTAGATTTCATCCAACCAACAGAGGCAGATGGAAAAATAAAAAAGCTAACTAAAGAAGCGGCTCAGACGGTAATTCGTAATCCACTGCTTACTGCTTCTATACTAAAAACGGCTTGGAGGCTTTTTCACAAGCGAAAATAAGATAAGATTTGTTATATGACTAAATCTTAAAGGAGGATCTATCGTGAATAAAATTCGTCTTTTTATTTCTATCCTTACTCTGATCTTTTCTACTTCAATTTGCTATGCCGCTCCTAGTGGAGTAGACGAGTTGATTTTAAATTCAGCTAATGGGAATATTGCCGAAGTACAAAATTTACTTCAGCAAAAAACTGATCCAAATGGACGTAACGATGTCGGAATGACACCTCTGATCTCCGCACTGCAAGGACGCCAGCTCGTTTCTGTGGAACTTTTGCTAAAAGCTGGATCTGATCCTAATTTAGCTCTTCCAACTGGTCAAAGTCCTTTGTACTTTGCTCTCCCTACGAATTTACTCACTCGCGAGCTTATCCGCTCAGGTGCTTATCTAGATGAATTTGCGGATGCTCGGGCAATTAAGCTTCAAAAAACAACTTATGTAGGCGACTTAATTCTCTTACGAAATCAGCCCAATCTTTCCACTGAACATTCTTCCTTAGTTCGGTTAAATTCCGAGGCATTTCAACTTGCCCAAGATGCTTCGTGGGACATTCCTACGCAGACCCCACTAACAGCTCTCGGGTATCCAATTACATCGCTTCCTCAGACAGAAAATTTTGATCAAGCACTTTGGCAAGTTCGTTTGGTAACGCCTTGGTCTGCTGCTCGATATGGTTATTTCCAGAGTCATGAGGGTAGAGATTTTTCACCGCAATCGCAGCAAAATCTTCAGGATTATCAAGACTTTGCCTATCTTTGGCTTGCTCCAACTCCTCAAGAAGAAAAAAAGATTCCCGATCTTTTTATTCAGCTAAATAGCACTGTCTACTCTCCTCTTCCTATCCATTCTGAGCTTTTAAAAACCTGGTCTTCCCTTGACGGGGCCCTTTTGGCCTTCCCTTTAGACCTTTTTCAAGCTGGACAACCTTTGACTTTGATTTACAGTGACCTGAATAATGAAAGACAAACAGTTGAACTGCCAGTGGGAACTTTTCGAGGTATGCGTTAACCATTTAGAAAGTGATGTGATTTTCTTTGAAGAAGCTGTTTCTTCTCACTCTAGCAATTTTATTGATGACGGCTTCTCTTGGAGTAGCTTCGCCAGTTCCTCCTACGTTAGACTTATTGGTTGAAGCTCCTATTTGGATAGACCAAGACAAAGAAGCTAACTTTAATCTTCGCTATCTGACCCCTCAGCTTATTCCTTCTGGATTTATTGCAAAAAACGAGAATGATCAGGTTCTTGAAGAAACTAAAATGTACCGGATTAAGAAGAATCTCTATGAAGCTAAAACCAAGGTCTTTCTTCCCTTTAAAGAATCGGATCTACTTGCTCTATCCCGTACTTTAAAACCAGACTATTTTCTCTACTTCACTTTTCACAAAGATTCAGCTACTCAGGAAATTTCTACTTTAGGAGAAAAACCTGCACCACCAGCACCTTTGGTTTTAAGTGTTTATCTGGTAGATACAAAAAATCAGAAAGTAATTTTTGCAGAACATTTCTTAGGCATTGAGCAGGTAGACGATGTGATCGACTTGGGCACCCATAACGGAACCGCTCGAACGCGTCCGGGCAATCCTTATCGGGCACTGACGCCTGGTGAAGCTACACAGATTGCCTTAACAAAGGCTAAGGTTCAACTGACCCCTTTTCTTGAAGACTTGAGATAAGCAAAAACGGCTAAGCATATGCTTAGCCGTTTTTATTCTCGTCTGCGACCTGCTGCATTTGAGATCCCAAGTTCTTCCCGATATTTGGTCACAGTTCTTCTGGCAATTTGAATCCCTTGGTCATTTAGCCATCTTGCAATTACTGCATCACTCCAAGGGCGATGAGCTGATTCAAGCAACAGTCCATGACGAATCATTTCTTGAATGGCACGTCGGCTTAGTGTTCCGGTATGACTGGCCTGGGCAGGGAGTCCCGAAGATAAAAAATACTTCAATGGAAAAAGTCCCTGAGGTGAGTTCAACCATTTTCCGGCAATGGCTCGACTAACAGTAGAAGGATGAACCTGCACTTCAGCAGCAATTTCAGAAAGTGTCAGTCCTTGTAGTGATTTTTTCCCCTGATCCAAAAATAATTTTTGACAACGAACAATATAATCTGCTACTTTTTGTAGTGTTTGTTTTCGCTGATCTAAGCTGCGAATAACCCAAAGGGCCCTTCGAAAGCGTTCACGCGCAAAAGTTCCTGCTTCATCATCAGATTCTAAAAATTTTTGATAAGAAGGGCTGATTTTTAGAGCGGGAGTCGTACGTTCCGATAAGATAGCCCGCCATTCACCCTCGGCTTTTTGAACCTCAATATCCGGTATGATCCGATTAGAGAAACGGGCTTGACCAAATCCTTGTCCAGGTTTTGGGTTTAATGACCTAATCGCGTTTACCGCTTGGCGAATTTCTTCCAAATCACTTCCCAATTCTTTAGCCAAAGTAGCTAAATTGACCGTTGCCAGTTGTTCTAAATTTGTTACTAAAACTTCACCAAGCTTTGGAAAATCTTCTTCACGCTTTATTTGTAGTAACAAGCACTCCGATAAATTACGAGCGCCTACTCCAGCAGGCTCCAAGCTTTGTATAGTCATGAGACTTTGCAGAGCTAGCTGGTGAGAGATACCTAGATTCACTGCTACACCTTCTGTATCCATTCGAAGATACCCATTGTCATCTAGGAACTCGATCATTCTTAAGGTCCCTGTTTGAAGCTCTTTGGGTAAAGTTCGTAAAAACTCTACTTGCTCTTTCAGGTGAGAAGCTAAATCTTCGCCCTGCCAATAATCTTCTATCGCAAAATTCGAAATCGAAGATTCAGCTGAACTTTGCACTCTGGCTCCACTAAGAAAGGCACTTAGCCGTGGCGCTTCGTTGGCCCACTCAAGAAGTGGATTTTCAGTTAATTCTTTTCCTAGCCACTCTTCTATTTCATGCCCTGACATTCGCAGTATTGCTAAAGCTTGACTCATTTCTGCAGTCAAAACCAATCGTTGTTCTTGTCGTAATTCTAGCCGTCCCTCCATGTTAATGATCTCCTTCCCCCAAAAGATCTCCGTTATCCAGTTTTCTCTTTAGTCTCTTTAATAATTTCCCGGTTTGGCAGCAAAGTCCTTTAAATTCAATGAAAATTCTGCTAATTCAGATTTGAACTATTCGTTTATATAATAAAAAAGCGAAACTTTTAGTTTCGCTTTTTTTAACCCATATAAACTCTTGGTATCCTTTTCCCTAAACGAACCAAAATCTCATAATCAATTGTTTGGCTATTTTGTGCAACCTCTTGAACGGTTAACCCTCCTTGTCCAATTAGGGTTAATTCATCTCCCTGCTTACAATCTGACCAATTAG
>JAGOZY010000166.1 GCA_018058445.1 Negativicutes bacterium
CTCTTGAAGCAGTTCTCCATCGAGGTACGAGTTATGGTGCTCCGACACTTTTAGAAACCGAAATGGCTGAGAAAGTCTGTCAGATGGTTCCGTCGATTGAAATGGTTCGGATGGTAAACTCGGGAACTGAAGCGACGATGAGTGCGCTAAGGCTCGCTCGAGCCTTTACGGGTCGGGAAAAAATCATTAAAATCGCTGGTTGCTACCATGGGCATAATGATAGTTTTTTAGTTGAAGCAGGGTCAGGGCTTGCAACTCTTGGTATTCCTGGAAGTCCAGGGGTTCCTAAAGGAGTGACAGGCCAGACGTTAACTGTTCCTTACAATGATCTAGCGGGAATGGCAAGTTTATTTAGCGAATTTGGCAGTGAAATTGCTGGCGTCATCCTTGAGCCAGTTCCTGGCAATATGGGAATGATTTTACCTCAGCCGGGTTACTTAGAAGGGGTTCGTTGCCTGACTGAAGAATATGGCGCGCTTCTGATTTTTGATGAAGTGATGAGCGGATTCCGAGTGGCGAAAGGTGGAGCACAGGAAGTTTTTGGCATTAAACCGGACTTGACCACTCTTGGCAAGGTAATCGGCGGTGGACTCCCCGTGGGCGCATACGGGGGCAGACGGGATATCATGGAATGGGTCGCTCCGGCAGGTCCAATGTATCAGGCTGGAACTCTCAGTGGAAATCCACTGGCTATGGCGGCGGGACTCACGACTTTGGAAGTGATCGAAGATACGCCGAATTTCTATGAAGACTTATCGAAGAAAACAAGCTTTCTTATGGAGGGCTTTAAGAAAGAGGCAGCTTCTGTGGGGATAACTCTTCAAATTCACCATTTGGCTGGTATGATGGGTTTTTTCTTTAATTCGAATCCGGTAGTTAACTATGAGTCGGCAAAAACATCAGACGGCAACTTGTTTAACCAATTCTTTAATGGAATGCTTAAACGTGGTTGTTATTTAGCGCCATCCGCATTTGAAGCGGGCTTTATGTCAAATGCTCATACCTTGGAGGATCTTGAAAAAACGATCCAGATGAGCAGAGAATGTTTTGTTGAAATCACAGGAAAGTAGAGGAGGAGATGAGCATGGGCATTTTTGCAACGGGCTCAGTTTTTTCCGAATTACCACCTGAAAGCCAAGAAGACTTATTAAAAATTACTCGTAAGATCTCGCTAAAAAAAGGTGAAGTCGTTTTTCAAGAAGGAGATCCTGGTGTAGGGTTTCACTTTGTTCTTTCCGGGGCGGTAAAGATCGTTAAGATGAATGAAGAGGGAAAAGAGCATATTATTCACATCTTGGGGCCTGGTGAGCTATTTGGCGAGGTTTTGCTGTTCAATCAAGGGGCTTATCCGGCGACAGCGATTGCTCAGTCGGACTCGCTTGTCGGCGTGGTGCCTAATGAAAAATTAGAAGAACTGGTTCTTCGGAACAATCAATTGGCTTTGTTGATTATTAAGGCACTGAATCGACGCTTGCAAGTAGCTCAGCAAAAAATCCGTAGCCTTGCTTTGACTGGTGCGCAAGCGAAAGTGGCGAATACGTTATTGGCTTTATTGTATGAACGAGGCCAAGAAGAAACGGATCAAACTTGGCGGCTTGAACTCGATATTCCCAAACAGGATTTAGCAAATTTGGTGGGGGTTACCCGCGAAACGCTTGCCCGAATTTTAAGTGAGTGGCAGAAGCAGAAATGGATTGAGTGGCAGGGTAAGACATTGCTCATTCATGAAGTTATTAAGTTAAAAGAGATTAGCTCAAGTAATTAAAAGCTTTATGATGGGAATAGTTGGAGGCGAAGGGTATGGAAAGCTTACAAAAGAGCAGTCGAATTGTGCAGGAATTTTTGAACGAAAAAGGAGTACCTCTTCGAGTTCTCGAACTTGCGGAATCAACTCGCACTGTAGAAGAAGCTGCGCAGACGATTGGTGTCGTGCCTGGACAGATTGTGAAATCAATGGTTTTTCGCGGTAAAGAAAGCGGCAAGCCGATCTTAGTGATTGCTAGTGGCTGTAATCGGGTGCCGGAAAAAAAGATGAAGCAATGGGTAGGCGAAGCGATTGAGCGGCCCGATGCTAAGTTCGTTCAGGACGTCACTGGTTTTGCGATTGGTGGAATTCCACCAGTTGCTCACAAAGAATTGATGGAAACTTGGATTGATGAAGACCTCTATCAATACGAGGAAGTTTGGGCAGCTGCTGGAACTCCTTACTCAGTCTTTCCACTACATCCAGATCATCTAGTTCCTTTAACTCAGGGGAAAGTGATTTCCTTTAAATAATAAGAGAAAAGAGACTCCTTATGGAGTCTCTTTTCTCTTATTGCTTATTCTGCTTCGGGAAGGGCGATACTACGATGGGCCAGTGCGACAGCCGTTTGATTTAAGTTCAAAAGACCGATGCTACAGTAAATTGCGACGGTGATATGTTCGTCTTGGCGAGCAATACCGATTTTTCCACCGACGTTAAAGCCAATTGCTTTGTGGATGATTTGCTCTAGAGCACCCTTTGCAGCGCCAGCAACCGCTCCTTCGCCTACATGGTTAGCTGGAACTAATCCCTGGCGCTGAGCGGCAACTACGGCCCGTTCAATGATCTTCTTCATAAGAGGAAGAAAGTCTCCACCGAAATCAACAGCGACGGTATTAATACCTTGCTCTAAGAGAGCTGCTTTTAATAGATTTTCTTCTTCGCGGCTTTCTGTAAGAGCCATTCTAAGAGCTGCGCGGCCAGCTGATACGCTATAGGGCAAAGTATCGTTCATTTGAGATCCTCCTTTAAGGTTGAGATGAAGATTTATTTGTTGTAGTGACGGGAGTGAGTTTAGCTAAAGAAATTTTTCGTGGATCGATAAAATAGACAAGGATGGCTGTGGCTACACAAATGAGCCACTCAAAGTAAATGACATGGGAAAAGACTCGAATGGCTGGGACGAATTGCCAAAGAGCAAGACCAGCGACACCGACTAATGTAGTCCAAAAAGCTGTACTCATTCGACACCACTGAGGGCGGAAGATGACGAGCAGGAAAACCAAGGTGAAAGCTGTGGTTAAGCTAAGTCCAATCATCATGGTTTGGACAATTTCTTTGGCATTGAAAGCAAGCCAAAGAGTGATGAGACCTACGATTACTACGGAGAAACGACTTATTTTAAGAAGTTTTTGATCATCACTTTCGGGTGAGATAAAACGTTTGAAGATATCTTGGGTGAAGAGCGTGCTGGCTCCCATCAAGATGGTGCAAGCAGTGGAAACGTCAGCTGCCCATAACGCAGAAAGAACAATTCCGGCCAGTACCGGGTCCAAAGAAAGGATGATTTGCGGGAGAGCAAGGGTTGGGAGAATACCTGGAAATTGAGCCCGCGCAGCAATCCCTAGGAGTGCACATAAAAAACCGATTGGGAAAATAATAAGAGCTCCCCAAAGGTAACCCCGTTTGGCAGCTTTGCCATCTTTAGCGCTACAAGCAATTTGTACAGGTCCCTGTGCTGTGAGGGTTTGAGTGATCATGACGACAAACCAACCCACCAAGACCGAAAGTGGGATGGTTCCCTTTAGAGAAAACCAATGATCACTGGGGGGGAGTTGACTTTGAATTTGGCTAATGCCGCCCGCTTTCATAACAGTCACAACAGTGACAAGAATAATACCAAAATAGATAAGAGCGACACTTAGGAGATTTGAAAGTCCGCTTGACCAGAGTCCGCCGATTAAGGCAATGCCGATAAAGACGACTGCGCTAATCAGCATTCCTGAGCGAAAATCAAAAACGTCAGGAAGCATAGTTGAGAGGATCGCTCCACCTGCCATATATTGCAGGGCGGTGATCATCATCATGACAATCAAGAGGGCAATCGCGCTCATTAAGCG
>JAGOZY010000167.1 GCA_018058445.1 Negativicutes bacterium
CCCTTGGTTACACTCAACCTGCTCTTACTGCGCACATCCACTCGCTCGAAAAAGAGCTCCAAGTAAAACTCTTTGAGCGACTCGGCGGAAAAATCCATCTAACTCATGAGGGAGTTCTCTTCCTTGAATATGCGAAAAAAATTCTTGCTCTCGCGAGCGAGTCTAAGTTCGCATTATCGCCTGCTGCTAAAAAAAATCGTCTCATAATTGGCGCGAGCGAGACCTTCTCTGTTCTACGTTTACCAGAACTACTGAAAGATTTCCGGCTTCAATATCCAGAAACTGAAATTGATCTAGTTTTTGGCACTCTACCACTTTTCCATCAGTCCCTCCAGACAAACCAAATTGACTTAGCTTTCATCCTTGCAGAACAAACCGACTCGCCAAATATTCACACAGAATTTTTAAATCCTGAGCCGATGGCCTTTATCAGCGCCCCTTCGCATCCGCTAGCATCATCAGCCTCACTCACTTTGCAAGATCTCTCCAGAGAAATTTTTATTGCAACTCAAGAAGGTTGTGCTTACCGCATGTATCTTGAAAATCTTTTTGAAGAAAATCACATCCAACCGGAACGATTTATGAAAGTAAAAAATCTCGAGGCAATTAAACAATTTGTTATCAGTAACTTAGGGATTGCCTTAATACCAGAAATTTACGTCGAAAAAGAACTTGCCAGCCGAAGTCTCATCAAGCTCCCATGGAACGGTCCTTCTTTTAACCTCTATACTCAACTAAGCTATCATAAAGACAAATGGCTCTCGGATGGACTAACAAACTTTCTCAAAGTCGCCCGAGATCATTTTCCAAATAAAGAGTTCCCAGAAAGATAGTACCAACTTGAATTCAAATCAAAAGGCTCCCCCAATAACCATCAGAGGAGCCTAGTAATAATTTAATTTTTCTGAATCTCATAGCCTTTTGCCTTTGCGACCTTCTCAATAGCCGCTTCACCTTTAACAACTCCTCGCGAACCTCGGTCAATCCCCTCAAAACCAACTAGCATCACTTCTTGGTCGTCCGTTTCAGCCCCTTTGACTGCCATATCAATGCCATCAATGATATCACGTACACCTGCTTGTACAACTGCATAAGGAACTCTTACCTCTTCCGTGGTTGGCTTAAAATTGGCCATTTCTTGATCAAGTGCGACAACAAATACTCTAAACTCACGTAAAATCTCTGCAATATCCTGTGAGTTTTGCGCTTTAGTCATCTTTATACTCATATCCCGGCTCATAGCCATTAAGTTAAATTGCTTATCCAGCTTAACATTCAATGCACTATAGCCTTCTAAATCTTTCGTTACAGGGTCAGTTGAACAACCTACTAACATCAAGCTAAAAAGAACTACAAACAACCCCACTAAAAAACGTTTCATTTCAAGCTTCCTTCTTTCTTGGTGATTCCCTCTACACTATAGTAAAAATCGTCTTAATTTACAAGTAAATGACTCTAAAAATGATGAATTTTCAAAATTTAAACTCAAATTAAATGTTTTTATCTCATTAAAATCCAAAAATAACGATTTAAACGATTTATTTAAACTATTTTTTAAATATTCTCATCTACTACTCCCTTAAGTCGCGAAAATCCGTTATACTAGTAAGTGTACTTTAGTTTCCACCTTCCTATTTTATTTTAAACTAAAAGGAGTGTTTATTATGTGGAGCCGTAGAATTTTACCTTTACTTACCCTAGCCTTACTCTTATTTACCACTGTAGGTTGCACAGCAGCTTCCCCGACTAAAACCTATGCGGTTTTCCAAACGTCCATGGGTAAATTCACCGTCGAACTCGCAACAGAGAAAGCACCAAAAACGAGTGCAAATTTTATTAAGTTAGCAGAAAGTGGTTATTACAATGGCATCATCTTTCATCGAGTCATTGATGGATTCATGATTCAAGGTGGCGATCCTACGGGAACAGGCACAGGTGGCCCTGGCTACACAATCCCCGACGAATTTGATTCATCATTAAAGCACGATGCAGCAGGCATTATCTCCATGGCAAATGCCGGTCCGAATAGCGGTGGTTCACAATTCTTCATTACCTTAGCCCCAACCCCGCACTTAGATGGAAAGCATGCTGTCTTCGGCAAAGTCACCGAAGGAATGGATACCGTCCGCGCGATCGGCCATGTACTGACAGACCGAAATGATCGACCTCTCCGACCCGTCACGATTACTAGCATCACCATTGAGAAAAAATGATGCGCAAAAAAATCAGACATTCCAAAAGGCCCCAAGTGGTATCGGTCGACCAATGGGGTGAGGAATCTGAAAAACTACTTTCCGAATTTCTAGCCCTAACTTGTTCCCTCTTTCAAAGAGAAAATGCGACAGAACTTCCCATTTGGATTTCTAACCGGCTCTACCTTAGCTTACAACGAACCACCGAAAGCGCAGTAATTCTCGCCTCTCATGGCAGAATCTGGGATATCGAAATTCTCTTTCGTTCCATCTTAGAGGGAACGACAAAACTCGCTTTCATTTTATCGGATTCTGAAAAAGCAGAGGAACGAGCTCACGAATTCTGGTACACTTTAGCAGAAATTAATGGTATTCGTCGCTACCAACGAAGCAAAGGTTACGAAGAAAAAGATGACTTCTGTGATATCGGCTGCCCGATTGAAGATGAACTTCTCTCAGACTTTCCTGATAAGGAACTACTTAAATCGCTACAAAAAAAATATCCCTACCTTGAGCGAGCTCGAATTGAAAAAAATTGGACTTTCCTCTATCTAATTGAAACCCTCAACCAACAAGATGATCCGCCAACTCGCGCCCTAAGTACAATCTTAGGTGCCTACATTACAAGTAGCAATTTCTCTCACCAAGATAGCATCTCCCTCGGCCTCATCCGAGAGCGAAGCTCCCGTCCTCCTAAAGAGCGCGAGCAACTCAATAACGCTCATATCGCTGGGCGACTATCGGATCTGCTAGATCTGTCCTTTTATCGAAGTTGGCTACTTTTTCGGATAAATGGACTCGACCATGATCCACTTTGGCAACTTTACGAAAGCAAAAAAGAATTTTTTGCAAGCCTCGAAGAAGCCCAAAAAATTGGTGAAAAGGTCGAGAAGAACGAACCCCTTGATCCACCAATCAAAGTAACTCCCAAAAAACCACGAAGATATTATCGCCCTTCCTCTAAAAAAATAAAAAAAGAGTGATCCAATTGGATCACTCTTTTCTTTTATATCTTCGATTTTCTATTCGATCTCCTTGACAATTTCCATTCACTCCTGTATCGTTTTAGCAAGAACAATTCTCACTCTTAACTGGGCATCAATGTCATTTAGCTTTTATATTTATCTATTATATAGAGTGAGACGATCAGGCCTCTTAAGCATTAAGAGGCTTTTTGGGCGATAAAAAGGCAGGAGGAAACAACATGAGCGAATTGCCGAATACCTTTTCCGACAAAGGATGGTTACCCCTTGATACAATGAAGCCTGGCGAATGCGGCTACATTCGAAAAGTCGTCGGCTCCGGTGCCATCCGTAGACGGATGCTGGACATGGGACTTATCGAAGGAATTTTAGTCAAAATTCTCAAGTATGCCCCACTAGGCGATCCAATCGAAGTCTGTGTCACAGGAACCCACCTCTGCCTTCGCCACAACGAAGCAGCAGGACTCATTATCGAAAAAGTAGATGGAGGTTCTTGCGATGTATAGAGATAAGAACCAATTACTCATTGCGATCGCTGGAAATCCAAATGCCGGAAAAACAACTATTTTCAATGCCCTAACCGGTGCTAATCAGCATGTCGGAAACTATCCAGGCGTGACTGTCGATAAAAAAGAAGGACACATTCACTACCGACAAGGAGAAGAAAAGCTTCAACTGACTCTGGTTG
>JAGOZY010000168.1 GCA_018058445.1 Negativicutes bacterium
TGATGCTGATCTCCAGCGATGGCAAAGTGATTCGCATGGATGTGGATGCAATTTCTGTGATTGGCCGAAATGCTCAAGGGGTAAAACTCATGCGAATGGGTGATGAGGATAAGGTTGCAGGACTTGCTGCGGTCGACAAAGAAAAAATAGATGAAATAAACTAATTAAGAAGCCCCATTCGTGAGAGTGGGGCTTTCTTTGAAAGTGAAGCCGAAAGGAGCAGATTTTCTTGTACGAAATTTATGTGGATGGCTCTCATACGGTGAAACGAATGGGTGAGTATGGCTGGGGCTTTGTGGTCTATCGGGACGGCGAAGAGGTATATACGGAGAATGGACTAGGCACCCATGAAGAAGCTGCCAATATGCGAAATGTGGCTGGAGAGCTCTCAGCAGCTATGCGAGCTGTTCAGTGGGGAATTTTGCAAGGCTTGAAGGAGATCCGAATTCATCATGACTATCAGGGGCTTGCTTCTTGGGCAAATGGCGAGTGGAAAGCGAAGAACTGGATGACTCAATATTATCGAAATTTTATTGCTCGCCATCGAGAAAATGCAAACATTGTCTTCATTAAGGAAGAAGCTCATTCTGGTGTCAAAGGGAACGAGCGAGCCGATGAATTGGCGAAACAACCGTTGGGGCTTTAGGGGATGCTAAGCCGAAGCAAAGAGGAGGTATTATTATGGAAGTGATTGGAAAACGAAGATCAATTCGAAGTTTTAGAGATCAGTCAGTGGAAGCGGAAAAAATCGAGCGCATCTTACAAGCTGGGATGCAGGCACCCTCTGCTCATAATAGTCAACCTTGGGAGTTTCTTGTTGTGACCGATAAAGAGGCTAAAGTGACTATTGCCCAGATGAGTCCCTATGCAGGGCCAGCGAAGGCTGCACCGGTAGTGATTATTGTGATGGCAAATTTGGAAACTGCGAAAGCAGTAAATAATTTGTGGTGGCAGCAGGATGTAAGTGCCTGCACGCAGAATATGCTACTCCAAATTGCAGCAGAAGAATTGGGTGGAGTATGGCTTGGTTTTTATCCAGATGAAGAACGAGCAAAGAAAGTTCAAACTTATTTTAATCTTCCTGATCACATCCTGCCATTCTCGGTGATTCCTTTTGGCTACAGTGCCCAAGAAAATCAATTTGTTGATCGATTCGATAAAACGAAAATTCATTGGGAGAAATATTAAAAAGACCGCAGAGTCTGACTCTGCGGTCTTTTTTCCACCGAAGATAAAAGAAGCGTTTTCCTAATGAATCCGTGGATACTTGTATACTTGTGAGAATTTAGCGAAAATTCATGACAATTGGTTTGCAGAGCGGTATAATTAAAAGAGTAGCGAATTTTTTATAAAGGGGCGGTTTAGATGGCGAAAATAGCAGCATCTCATGCTCAAGGAAAAGTTTCTAGTGATATGGCTTTTGAATTAAACGCACGGGCGATTACTGCAGCAAGCCAATTTGGAAAAGACAAGGTAATTAATGGAACGGTTGGTTCTATTTTGGACGAAGCAGGTCGCCTCGTTCTACTGCCAACTGTCGAGAAGATTTTCCGAGATCTTTCCAGTAGCGATATCGCAGCTTATGCAACCATTGCAGGACTACCTGGTTATTTAAAAGCCGCAGAAGATTTAACTTTCCGTAAATCCCGGCCGGATGCCTATGTTTCGACCTTGGCGACTGCGGGCGGGACAGGGGTCATTCATCATGCGGTTTGGAACTATTCGGAGGTCGGTGATACGATTCTTACCAGTGATTGGTACTGGGGAGCTTACAAATCTTTAGCAGAAGATGCTTTACGTAAATTTGATACGTTCACATTTTATGATGAACATAAAAATTTCAATATTAGCGCGTTTTCGAAAAAAGTAGAAGAAGTGCTGGGTCGACAAGACAGTTTACTACTTATTATTAATTCACCCGGCCATAATCCAACCGGATACAGTTTGACTGATGCGGAGTGGGGCGAAGTACTTGAAGTGCTGAAAGGATATGCTGAAAAAGGCAAACGAATTGCTTTGTTAGCTGATATTGCCTATATCGATTACTCCGGCGATGAAGATGCGTGCCGTTCATTTATTACCCAATTTGGCCAATTGCCAGCAAATCTAATCGTCATGTTTGCTTTCTCCATGTCAAAATCGTTCACTTTATATGGTCAACGAACTGGTGCGATCATCGGCGTATCTAGTGATAAAGAAGCAATTGATGAGTTTACGAATGCGATGGAGATTACATGCCGATCTACTTGGTCAAACGTCAACCGAGCAGCGATGAGAACTTTGGAGATCATGCATAATGATCAAGCTCTCTTTAATGCGGTCGAGACCGAACGGAAGATTTATAAAGACTTAATTGAGCAGCGCTCCCATATTTTTGTGGATGAAGCAGCTGAGGTTGGTTTAGAGATCCTTCCATATCGAGGCGGGTTTTTCGTCAGTATTCCGACGGATCATGCGATGAAAGCGACAGAGTATTTGATGGAAAAACAAATCTATACGCTACCTCTGCCAAAAGGTGTCCGTGTGGCAACTTGTGCAGTTTCCTCAAAACAAATGCCAGGGCTTGCGAAGATGGTTAAAGAAGCAATTGAATTGAGTAAGTAAACCCAAAATAAAAGATGCGAGATGAAAAATCATCTCGCATCTTTTTAGTTTACAAGGTTAGTTTTAGTTGCTTCTTTAAGAAAGAGGAAAAAGTGGGCTGGTCTCTTTAGTGGGAGTATCGATCAGTATTCGCTGAACCGGGTAAGAAAGACCGATGTCTTCGATAAGAAACCGCTGGTGAATTCCTTGAATAAGCCCATCCGTAAGAATCCCAATATCATTAAAGCTTCGAGCTTTCACCGATACGCTAAGGGTGATACCACTTTCAGCAAAATTACTAAATCGGGCACCCGATTGGTTCGCTAGAAGCTGACTCTCACTCACTCGCAAACTGACTTGAGTGGCAACCTCAATTGCGACTCTCTGGACTTTGGCGAGATCATTGTTATGATCCACTTGGAGCGAGATACTGACAAAATAAGCTTGGCGTGGCCAGCTATGATTGGTAAGAATCGTGCTTGCGATATTCCGATTTGGAATAATGATGGTGAGTTCGCTACGAGTTTTTAGGGTAGTGGTTCGCCAAGCGATATCAAGTACAGTGCCTTCTTCACCACTTGCGAGTCGGACATAATCGCCTGGGCGGATTTGTTTAGTGAGTAGAATTTGAAGGCCGGAGAAGAGATTGGTCAGCGTGTCTTGGAGGGCCAAGGCAACCGCTAAACCCCCGACGCCCAAGGCTGTCAGTAGGGGTGTGATGGATATTCCAAGGCTATTTAAAGTAAATAGTCCACCGAAGATCCAAATACCAATGGCGAGAAGATTACTAATGATCGAAGAGGCTTGTTCTTTTTCAACAGAGAGGTGAAAGGTTTCCTGAGCAATATTGACACTAAAGGCAGTCAAGACAATGAACAGGGTAACATTTAAAATTTGGCTACTGTAGACGTCCCAAGGGGGGAGTATGGGGAGCTGTCCAAGAATAAAGTGCAAGTAAAAGTAAACCAACATGAGCATGGAAAAGCGTGCTGCTGCAATAGTTGACTGGGTGAGTAATGTATTTTTCTTTGCTTTTAATCGATAGATCAGATAGTACAATCCAACCCAGAGGGCAACTTGGAAAATTGTGACACCGATAATAACAGTGTAGTTTAGATGCTCAAGTTCTCTAAAGTCCATGAAAGAGTTACCTCCTTATAGCTAGTTTGCTAAAATAGCTTTTACTGTTGCTAAATGATTAAGAGGCATTAGATGAGCTCCGCGCGCAAATTCTCTGAGATCGCTGCAAAGTTCACG
>JAGOZY010000169.1 GCA_018058445.1 Negativicutes bacterium
ACTCCAAGCCAAGTATTGCTTCCAAGCTGGCGGCTATACCCTATGCGAAAATCCCAGTAATCAATGTCCGTCGGCGACGCAAGCCCTTCGGCAAAAAGCTCTTGATTCTGCTTGATTCGATATCCAATATGAGCAAAACCAACTAATTTACTTTTATCATCATTGCCCATATCAAGCCAGGCTTCAATGGCGATTCGCCATTGGTGGCTGTTAAGATCCACAAGCAGTTGAGGTTCTTTACGGCTTTGCCAAGTAATAGTTTCAATCAGTTTATAACGCGAGACTTGCCCGTTTTTTTTCAGTTGAGTTCGGATAAGGGTTTTTAAATTATTTTCATGTCGGTCTAAAAACGCAATCGGCACCCCTTGAAGAGAGTTCAAATCGGTTTGTAATTGCCTCTTAATCGGAAGAAGAAGAGTGATCGGATAGGTTTCTGACGAGACTGCTACTTCAGGGGCCCCAAACAACTGTCCTTGGGGAATTAAAGTAATCGTTACTTTTGAATTGAGGCCACTTTCGATCTCAACAATCGGGAGATATTCCGGTAAGCGCTCTTTGATTTCACTTCTTACTCGTTCCTTAATAAGGCTAGAGGTCCATTCTACAGCTTCAACAGGAGTTCCTTCCAGAAAAGTCGGAATTTTTTTGGCAATCCCTTTTAAATCTTCGTTAATCCATGGCTGAATTAAATCTGGAATCGCTTCTTCTTGATAAAAAACCTCTACTTGTTGAACTACTTCGCCCCAAGCAGTTAGTTTAACTTTAATTTGGGTCGTTTCACCTGGCTCGATCACCAGTTCCTCGATAAAAAATCCGCTTAAAACTCGCTCAAAGACGGACCGCATTAAATTTTGGTAGGAAGAGCGATTTTGTATGATGTCATCTACTGCTTTCCCAACAAGCATGTGTTCTCCAACAGTGGAGAAACTTGTTGCAATTCGATCTCGTACTTCCACAGGCAGTTCTTCATTCAACACTTGAGTTTGTAAATGCTCAACTTTAGGAGTCGCCCCCATTGCAGTACCCGTTATAAAGAGAAAAAGAAATGTTATAAGTAAAATCTCTTTTCGCATCTTCATAATGAATTAGAAACTTGCTCCAAATCCAAAACTAAATCGACCATCGCCACCACTTTCAGTTGGGACTGCGTAATCAAGGCGAATCGGGCCCAAAGGAGTATTTAAACGAACTCCAAGTCCATAATTGGCACGCAATTTAAACGAACGACCAGGCTCACTAAAAATAGCATTTGAACCAGCATCCCAGGCATCGCCACCTTCAACAAAGGCAATCGCTGTAATGTACTTTTGAATAGGTACTCGATACTCCAAGGTTGCTGCAAGCATATTTCGTCCTCGGAACTGACCTTCTTCATAACCTTTTAGCACATTGTCGCCACCGACCGAAAAAAGTTCCGTTTCAGGGACATCACCAACGGCCATTCCACCTAAAAGACGAATAGCAACTGTGTGTTGAGCTTTTCCGACTTGGATTGGCCAGTATTTACGAGCATCTAAATTGAATTTTGTCGGACTAAAGTCACTGCCAAATGCAGAAACACCTTGATCAACACTTAAGCTCAAACGATGTCCAGTTGTTGCATTAAAAGCATTATCTCGATTATCAAAAATAAAGCCCAAAGTTACGCTATTCGTCGTTCCAAAGTTATTATCAATGTATCCAGGAACGGTTGAGTAATCAATACCGCTGATATGCTCTTCCCACTTAGTGGTTCTGCTGCCAACGCCTAAAAATGCTCTTTTATATTCCCCATACGGTTGGGTAAACGTTAGGTCAAATCCACTTGAGCGGCGGTCATATTGGGAAATATCGTCGCCATTAGTATCACGGTCAGTACGACGGCGAATTAGATCATAATAGTTAAAGCTGACAGACATTTCATTGCTAGTAAGCCAAGGATGGGTATAACCAAATTCAATACCATGAGCCCACCTACTGGAACGGCTTTCCGACTCGCCACCAAATTCCCAGCGCAAGCGAATTGTATCTGCGAGGCCCAAGAAATTTTTATCCGAAAGCTCTACCCCTAAGGTAAATCCATCATCTTCACTATAGCCACCGCCTAAGGAGAACGATCGAGTTGGCGCTTCCGCCACTTCGATCTGATACACATATTCATTGGGTTGGCGACCCGGTTGCAGATTCATTCGTACATCTTCAAAAATACCTAAATTATTCAGGCGACGAATACTATTTCTTGCATCAACTGATTGTAGAGGCTCGCCCGGTTTCACGCGAATTTCTCGACGGATGGTTCGATCACGAGTCTTTTTATTTCCTTTAATTTCAATACCTTCGATTATACCTTCGACAATTTGAGCACTAACAAGACCATCCGGACTCATTTTGATATTGGTAACACGCGCCAGAATATAGCCTTGTTTTTTATAATACTCTTCAATGATCTGAAGATCGCTAGCTAATCGATTGGTGTTGATAATGACCCCTGGTGTAACCGTCGCCATAGCTTGAAGTTCTTCGGTCGAAAAGCGAGTATTTCCGGTTAACGAAAGTCCTTTAAATACTGGATTTTCTATCACATGATAAGTGATTTGAGCACCTTCAGGAACAATGTTATAAGTCATTCGTGCTGCTTGAAAATAGCCACTTGCTAGAATGGCCTCCAGATCCTTATTGGTTTGCTCAGCGGTCCAAGTTTCTCCTGGGTGGCTACCAACCAAAGCTAGAATAGAGTCTTTTTCAATCAGACTGAGCCCTTCAATATCAACACGAGTAATTCGCTGTCCGACTGGCCCTTCATCAACTGCCTCTTCTAGAGTTGCGTTAGTCACCTCTGCCTCAGCACCATAAGCAATTACCGTCGTTTGTGTTAAAGCGATACCTAACCCCATCAGCCAAAGCGACTTTTTAAACCGAACTGTGTTTCGCAAAAGAAATCCTCCCTTATATTCGCTTACTTATCTGCCTCGAATAGCTGTTCCTGCTGAACGAACCCACTCTTGCATTTCTCTTGAATTTTCCTGATTTGTAACTTGCGGTTCCCGTCGTAATTCATAAGAGGTCGTCACCGGTGTTGAGTTGACAACTTTCTCAGAGGGACGTTCATCTTGTGCAGACTCTGAATTAATTAATTTTTGCACATTCTTCTTACCATTCGTCTCTATAAGGGCATTCTCCTGCTGACCCAATAAATTTTTATTGACTTGAGTATTTTTCTCATCTTGGATCGCAATTTTTTCGGACTTGATCTGACTTGATTCACGGGGCAACATTTTACCATCCGAGTATATAAAGAAGCCCGTCCAAATCAAAAAACAGGAGATAATTGCGGCAGTGGTATGGGTAAAAGCTTTTCCAAAAATAAAAGGATGTTTTTTTCGAAAAAGGGATATTTCAGCCTCAGCTAAGAGAACGTGCATTTTCCCTTGAATTGAGTCACCTGATTCAATTCGCTCTTCTGCGCGACTGAGCCATTTTCGTGCAGATCGAACACGGGCTAACTCCTTCTGATCCTCTTTTTGCATTTTTCATCCCTCCGATTCTCTATATAATCCTTCGATAAGTTACTTTTTTCACCTCGGGAAAAATCCTGTTTTTCTAGCTTAACAATGATTTTTCGCGGTTATTGTCTTTTTTTCGCTGTTTTTCGGCTCTTTTTCTCTTCTTTGCCATTCCATTCACCAATCCAGCGTGCTACCATTCCACGGATTCTTCGAACTCCTCGCTCTTGCAGTCGATACACATATCCCAGGCTGACTTGAAGTTCATCGGCCAGTTGCTTTGCGCTACGCTCTTGAATATAGACTCCACTGAGTACCGCTTGCTCTTTTTCAGGAAGCCGGAGCATCAGCGAC
>JAGOZY010000171.1 GCA_018058445.1 Negativicutes bacterium
TTTATTCAGTTAGTTTATCTGTTTTTTCTTTTTAGTTTAAAAAGCTCTTCGCATGCGGAGGGCTTTTTTTCTGTTAATGATTGTTTTATTTATAATTATATTCCTTAAAATGTAAGATTCTTTATCAAAAGCACAGTTTACTCCGACAAATTCCTAGAATGGTCGCCCATAATAGCTCTCATTACTCTGTCCTGTAAAGTCGGTGAACCAAATTTTTCTAGAGGTATCAGGTTTTTTGAAAGCTGTAGCCCAGTTCGAATCGGAGATTGATTTTTCCAGCACTTGCATTTCCATAAATAGCTAGGTGAGTACTGTTTAATCGTTGCACTCGAGTATAGACGATCAATTTGAGTCAATATCAGTCCATTCACAGCCAATCAGAGCTTTTTGATGGCTATCTTTGTTAAAGAAAATGAGTATCAATAATTTTGAGAAATCAATTTAATATTCTGTTCGATAAAGGTTTACAAGTTTCCATTTTTGAGATATGATACGTATTAATTAAATAAAAACTCTTATCCAGAGTGGCAGAGGGACTGGCCCTATGAAGCCCGGCAACCGGCAGAGATGCAGTGGTGCTAATTCCAGCAGTATCGAAAGATACTGGGAGATGAGAGAGATAGACTTTTTTAGTTGTTAAAAGCCTTCTCTTTTGAGAAGGCTTTTTTTATTTAAGAAAGGAGAGGAAAAATGGAGCCATGGGAGCAGGAAAAACGTTTTGGTCATTGGATAGAAAAACCTAATTTAAAATTCAAAATAATTGCTAGTTCGACAAATCCATTGTTGTTAGAAAAAGGAGGAATACTTAAAGAAGCAGTTTTGGCCTATGAGACGTTTGGTACGTTAGATCCAGATAGAGAAAATGTAATTTTACTCTTTCATGGATTAACAGGCGATAGCCATGCGGCCTCTCATCATAAAGAGGATAATGAGGGATGGTGGGAGCCTCTGGTTGGAGTAGGAAAGGTATTAGATACTGATCGTTTTTTTATTATTTCACCAAATGTTTTAGGCGGCTGTCAGGGGAGTACGGGTCCCTGTAGCATTAACCCAGATAATAAAAAAACGTATGGTGGAATGTTTCCTAAACTGACTGTTGGCGATCAAGTCAGGGCAAGCCGTCGGTTAATGCATGAACTAGGAGTTTTCAAGCCTGCGGCTGTGATTGGTGGATCATTAGGAGGAATGCAAGCCCTTGAATGGTCTGTTTCTTATCCGAAAGATCAAGCTGCAATATTGGCTTTAGCTGCGCCTGCTCAATCGTCGGCCCAGTCGGTTGCGTATAACTATGTGATGATGGAAGCCATTCGAAAAGATCCTGCCTGGCGGGGAGGTGACTACGAGGATTCGATTGGCCCGCGGAACGGACTTGCGTTGGCACGAGCTTTGGGAATGATTACTTATCAAACAGAAAAAGCAATGGATGAAAAATTTGGCTTGAGAAAACGTGAAGGACGTTTTGAAGTGGAGAACTATCTACATTATCAGGGTAAAAAATTGGTAGATCGCTTTGATCCCAACAGCTATCTTACTTTATTAGAAGCAATGAATCATCATAACATCGGAAGAAGAGAGTCGGTTGTGAAAAATGCTCTTGAAAGAATTAATGGGCCGATCTGGCTTGTTGGAATTGATTCTGATATTTTGTATCCTGCCCTTGGAATCCAAAAATTCGCATTAGAACTTGAAGAACTTGAAAAGCGTGTGGAGTACCGCGAATTAAAAAGTTTGTATGGTCATGATAGCTTTCTTATAGATTTTGACCAGCTTAACGTCATTGTGGGAGAATTTATTGAAAAAATCTGCTAACTATAAATGAGGAGAGATAAAAATGGGTTTTGAAAAAGAATGGAATTTAGACTCTTTACTGGTTCATGGGGGACAAGCTCCTGACCCGACCACTGGCGCACGGGCTGTACCTATCTATCAAACCACATCGTATGTGTTTCGTGATGCGGATCATGCGGCCGATTTATTTAATTTACGCGAAGCAGGCAATATTTACACTCGATTAATGAATCCAACGACAGACGTATTCGAAAAACGTGTTGCATTATTGGAAGGTGGGGCTGCTGCACTGGCGTTTTCGTCAGGGCATGCAGCGATTGTGGGTGCTTTGTGTAATATCTTGCAAGTGGGTGATGAAATCGTTAGTTCATCAAGCCTCTATGGGGGCACTTATAATTTATTTGTTTACACACTCCCTCGATTCGGTATTAAGGTTCATTTTGTTGATTCACGAGATCCAGAAAATTTTCGTAAAGCGATCACCCCTCGAACAAAAGCTTTCTTTGGTGAGACCATTGGAAATCCTCGGATGGATGTTTTAGATATTAAAGCTGTCGCTGATATTGCTCATGAGCAAGGAATTCCACTTATCGTAGACAATACTTTTGCACCGTATCTATGCCAGCCTATTGCCCATGGAGCTGATATTGTCATTCATTCTGCCACAAAGTTTATTGGTGGCAGCGGGACATCTATGGGAGGAATCGTAGTTGACAGTGGTAAGTTTGACTGGGAGGCAGGAGATTTTTCATCTTTAAGCGATCCAGATCCAAGCTACCACAACATTCGCTATACTCAAGATGTTGGAGCTCTTGCTTTTATCACTCGTTTAAGAGTTCAAATTCTTCGTGATTTAGGGGCTTGTTTGAGTCCTTTTCATAGTTTTCTTTTTATTCAGGGATTAGAGACATTGCATCTAAGAATGAAGCGTCACTCCGAAAATGCTTGGGCAGTAGCAGAATTTCTGGGAAATCAACCCGAAGTGAGCTGGGTAAACTACCCAGGTGTAACAGACCCAGAAAAAACAAACTCTTATTTGCCACGAGGTGGTGGCGCAGTGATGACTTTCGGTATTCAAGGCGGACTTGAGTCAGGACGTAAATTTATTAATAGTTTAAAACTTTTTTCTCTTTTAGCGAATATTGGCGATACAAAGTCACTTGTTATCCATCCAGCAAGTACAACTCATTCTCAGCTTACCTCAGAACAAAGAGCAGCAGCAGGCTCGCCGGATGATATGATCCGACTGTCAATTGGGATCGAAGATATAGAGGACATATTTGCTGACCTAAAGCAAGCTCTTGTCAGCTCACAAAGCTAATGCCACCAGATAAAAAGAAGCTATCGAGTTCGAATTAGGAGCGATTTTATGAGTATAACAAAAGAGCAGATTACCAGATATGGCAAAAAGCTTGGTGCCACTCTAGTGGGCTACGCGCCGGTTTCGCGGTGGGATGAGTATGGAGAAGTAGAGGAGGATTATCGACCAGCGGCTATTTGGCCGGAAGCGAAGACGGTGATCGTTCTTGGTGTCCCAGTTTCGTTACCAATTATTGAAACAACACCTTCGATTAATTATGCAGAGCTCTACAACACAACAAATAATTTACTGGATCAGATGAGTTATCAACTATCTGTGTACCTAACCGAAAAGGGACACGGAAGCATTTTTCTTCCTCGGGATGGCTATGGCGATATTGAAGTTCTTATCCGAAAGCCTCTCTCGTCATTTAGCCATGTATTTGCGGCAAAATATGCTGGCTTAGGAACAATCGGTTATAATCATTTGCTTCTAAATTCTAAATATGGCCCCAGGGTACGTTATGTATCTATTTTTACCGATCTTGAGGTAAGCCCAGATCAGGTAATTGAAAAAGATTTATGTATTAACTGCAAAATTTGCCAAAAGCTTTGTCCGTCATCAGCTTTTTCAAATAACGAGAATGGCCTCATTGCAATCATGGATAAAAAAGCCTGTGCATGCTATCATAGTGAATTGAAACATGAACATCGTTATCCCTGTGGTGTTTGTGCAAAAGTTTGC
>JAGOZY010000170.1 GCA_018058445.1 Negativicutes bacterium
ATTTTCTCTTCCTTTTCTCTGTATCTGGCTAATAGATTTTTAACAGATTTAGCATTTTTTAATTGAAAGATGGTTGCGATCTGTCGGTTTGTTTTTCCTTCCTTGCGAAGTTTTAGTACCTGGCCGAAGATCTCTTCACCAAAGTGTTTTCTACTCATTCCTCTGGACATACAAAGACCTCCTATCTGTAATCTGAGTTTACGATAGGAGGTCTTTTTTTATTTTGTTTCACTTTTGGGGTGCAGTTCATTAGGAACTGGGGCTCTTTTTTTGCTGTTACTTATTCAGTTTCACTTCCGGGTTCACCCAATTTTCTGGCTCTTTCCCGTCCAGTACCGCAAAGATTTTACGAGCACAACTTTCGCCTTGCTCCGTACGAGTCTCCATCGTACAAGTTCCATTGTGAGGAGTCATCACTACATTACTCAGTTTCATCAGTCCCGCTTCGACCTCAGGCTCCCGCTCAAAAACATCCAATCCTGCCCCAGCAATTTCGCCACTTTCGAGCGCAGCAACCAAAGCTTTTTCGTCCACAATTGGGCCACGAGCCAAGTTTAAAAGGATCGCTGATTTTTTCATCAGCTTCATTTCGCCTGTACTGATATAGTGGCAAGTTGTCGGCAATAATGGCAGATGCAAAGTCACAAAATCAGCTTCTTTAAGAAGCTCTTCTTTAGAGACGAATCGCCCACCGCAGAGCTCCTCGAAATTCGGATCTTGGCATTCAGAAGTATACAAAATTTCCATATCAAATCCAACCGCCCGTTTAGCGACAGCACTGGCAATTCGTCCACTACCAACAATTCCCAGTTTCTTTCCGCTCACTTTACTTCCGACAAGTACCGTCGGCCCCCATGCCACATCACCGGTTCGCACATAAGCATCACATTCAACAATTCGCCGGGCCACTGCAAGCATCAAAGCAAAAGTTAGGTCCGCTGTGTCCGCAGTCACAAGTCCCGGATTATGAGTGACAATCATTCCATATTTTGTAGCTGCTGCCACATCGATATTATCGTAGCCGACCCCATAGCTTGCGAGTACCTTGCAAGTCGGAGCAATCGCTGCGATCACTTCTTCGTCAAACTTCGTATGGCTTACCAGAATCGCGTCCTGCCCTTCTAGCTCTTTTATCAACTCGGCCTTCGGAATCGTTCCCAAAGGCCCCAATTTGACCTCACTACGGCTTCGTAAGAGCACGAGAGATTCCTCGGGCAAGGGTCGGCTAACATAAACTTTCCAGTTTTTCATGTAAATTCCACCTCAATCATTTCTTCTAGAGTCCGATACCTTAACTATTTCTCGACTTTGACCAAACTTCCTTCAAAATCTGAACAGCTCGAGTGTTTTCTTTTTCTCCTCGAATCGCCAACCGAAACCAATAGCTACCCAATCCCTTAAAATTACTGCAATCGCGAATCAGCAGCCCTCGCTTCGCGCAAGAGCGCACAAGCTCAGTTGCAGTTAATTGCCGATCTTGGATCTCTCCGAGAACAAAATTGACTTGCGGCTGACTCCACTGTATTCCCTCAATCGTACCCACCCGATCCATCATATCTTTTTGCCACTTGGGCAACTCAATGCGCGTTTTCGCTTGGTATTCTTTATCTTCAAGAGCTGCTAAACCGGCAATCTGAGCCAATCCATTAACATTCCACACATCGGATCGACTTTCAAGAGCTTCAATAATTCGCGGAGAGCTCGCTACAAATCCCAAGCGAAGTCCCGGAAGGGCAAAAAACTTTGTCAAACTATGGAGCACCAATAAATTATCAAAGCCTTCTTCTAGTAACGGTTTCGCGCTATAAGAAGTTCCACCTTCGGGAAAAAAGTCTAAAAAAGACTCATCGACAACGACAAAAGTAGACGACTCTTGAGCCACTTTTAAAAGCGCTCGCCATTCTTCCGTTGTTTCCATGGCTCCAGCCGGATTATTCGGATTGCCAAAGTAGGCGATATCTACCTGCCCGAGTCTGCTTTTCACTACCTCCAAGGGAATAGCAAAATTCTCTTCTTTTAAAAGCTCGATCTGCTCAATTTCACACTCTTCCGGTAGCAAAGATCTCTCATATTCGCTAAAAGTCGGTGCCATCACCAGTGCAGTCTTCGGCTTTAAGGCGCCAGCAAGCAAATAAAGAGCTTCTGCCGCACCATTCGCGACAAAAATCTCCTCTGTTTGAACCTGATAATGAGCTGCCAACTTTCTTTGTAAAGTCCGCGCCCGAGGCTCTGGATAATGTACTTGTTCCAAGATCGCTTCTGCCACAGCCTTGCGAACCGACTCTGGCATTCCTAGTGGATTGATATTCGCGCTATAGTCCAATAAATCCGGCTGGCATTCCTTCCAAATATGGACATTTCCACCGTGCTCAAAGGCTTTCATCACGTTTCCTCCCAGACCCGAATTCCACCTTGAATTAGCTTCGCTCCTGTTAAAAAAGTAAGATCCGGAATCAACTCTGCTACAAAGGCCTGCAGACTCTGCCACGACGCTTCATCGTACTCATCCCACAACACGCCAATCACCGTGCCACTATGAGCAACTACGATACCTAGCGCACCATAAAAAGGCAATCGATCGATCAGTTCATCCAAGCCAGACTTAAATAAAATAGATTGATGAGCTCGTGCGCTCTGAGTCGCTCCTTCGGCAATTTTTGACACATCGCTCAAGTTAAATCCGCTCTTCAGTTCCTCCCAAGCAGTAAGAACCGCGGGTTCTTTTTGGCGATTTAAAAGGGCAAGCTCTTTACGTTGATTAAACCAGCCGGTATCCACCTCGCCACCCAAATCAAAAATTTGAATTTCAATTTGTGGACTGATTCCCAAAGACTTAACAAATGTACCAGCCAAATGATCCATACCCACAATTCCCGGAAAAAACGTGCCATCTGTCGGCTCGACTTGGAGACACAAATTCAAAATATCCCACGGATCAATTTCTTTCTTTCCATAATGGGCAATGACACTGGCAACAGCAGCCATATCAGCACTCGAAGAAGACATCCCTTTACTACGCGGCAACTCCGATTGCAAAGTGATTCGGACTGAGTCCAGAGCCACTCCATAAAAAGCGCTTGCCAAGCGGGCCATTTTTTCGGCTTTTGGCGGGAGCTCAAGTGGCGCTCCTTCTTCCAAAACCGCGCGACTGTACTGATCAATCGGACAAGTAACAAGAAGAGGTTGGCCTGCCACAGTTCCTTGCAGTAATTCGCCGCAAGACCCCGGAACTTCCGCAATAATTTTCATTTTTTCGCTCCCCTCCTTCGCTACAATTTTTTATCAGCCATAAAAAAGCCACGAACAACCAGCAAGCACGAGAACTCCCAGTAGACTCGTTACTTCCATCAATTGAATCGTTTCTAAAATATGCTTGCCCTGCAAAGACTGGACTGGATCCCCCATATGAGCTCGAAATGACGATATTCCCCCATAAAAATTTTCGCCGCCAAGCTGAATGCCTAGTATTCCAGCCACCATTGATTCAGGTATTCCGCTATTCGGACTTGGGTGAGATGCCGCATCACGCCGCCAAAACCGAACCCCTTGCATACCGGATTTTCCTACCAAGTATCCACTTATAATCAGCAAGACTCCTGTCAATCGGCCCGGAAGATAGTTCATCACATCATCCCAATATGCCGCTAACCGACCAAAGTATAAATATTTTTCATTCTTATAACCAATCATCGAGTCCAAAGTGTTCGTCGCCCGGTAAAACCACGCCCCAGCAAGCCCACCAATTGCTCCATAAAATAAGGGGGCGATAATTCCATCCGTGATATTTTCGGCGATCGTTTCGACTGTAGCCCGAGTCGCTTCGCCTTCATCC
>JAGOZY010000172.1 GCA_018058445.1 Negativicutes bacterium
GTCACGAAGTACGGTTTCCATAATTTTTACAGGTTTTGCAGTCATATAAATCTCCTCTTTTCATTTACATTTCAAGTCATTGATTAATTCACTTTGTATTTTGTATACACATCGTAAGAATTAGAACTAACTTATATTCTAATTCTAAGCAATTAGTTCGTGTTTGACAAGAAAAATCCTTCTTGGTATCCCAAATTTATTTATTTTCTTTTAGCCTGTGCAAAAACCAAGTAACCGCTAGTAGGTCTGCCGAGCCGCCGGGGCTTAGATTACGAGCGATAAAGCGTTCATCCATCCCTTGTAAATCCTGCTCCCAGGTCACTCCCGCAATTCCACCTTGCTGGTCGAAATTCTCTGCTTCTTTTTGTATCCACAGTAGCGCTTCAAGTGTCGGTTCCCGGTGCAGAATCGTTGTATCACTAACTCGCCCCATCAGCGCAAGTAGTGTCCCTAGAAGTGCCTGGTTGATTGACATGCCTGAACTTAACGTTGATTGGAGTGTGGGTAAACCAGCTTCGAGAATGCTCGGAAAGCCAGCTTCGACTTCTCCACGAATTCCTGAAATACCAAAGTTGCGATAGATCATTTCACCCGCCGTTTGTGGCTCTCGTCCTAGAGCCCCCAGTTCTCGCTCAACGAGCCCTTTTGCCATCTGTTTTACGACCTCACAGATACTCTCAGGCTCCATAGAGCCAAGGCGAGATAATATACCGGCAGCACCGACTGCTAAGCCCATCGAAAAAAGTAAGCCTTTTTGGGTATTGACCCCTTCGGTCGCGGCAAACATTCGCGCCTCTCCTTCGCAGCCAATGCGGCGAAGAACCGGAAGAAGCTCCATCGGATCTCCTTCGTGATTGAGGCCTGCTTGGGCACAACGTGCCAAAGTAAAGCCTAGTGCAGCGCTGCTACGCTGAAAGTGAAAGAAATCCATGTCTTTGTGCGAACCAGAATTCGAGCGATCCACAAGACCAGGGCTCGGAGTGCATGCCACTTCATATAGCAAAGACTCTAAAGCTAGGGCCCCGATTGTTTCCGCTTCTTTTGAAAGGCATCGAGTATTTTCAGCAAGAAAATTAGTAAATAAATGTTCTACTTTTTTAAGGATTTCTTCCAGTGAATGCCGATTTTCTCGCATACAGACAGTTGCTAAATTTTCGCATAAGAAGCACGATCTTCCCTGTTGTCTTGTTTCTGATGCAACAGTAGCACCCTTCAAATCATATACATCAATATCCCACAATCGGCTCCAGGACTCACCTTGTTCGATCTGGCAGGCGATGTGTTTAATATGTACAGGTTCAGCAGCGACGCTAAATAAGGCTTGAGGGCCTATTTTATCATAAAAAATCTGGCAAGATGTGATCATGAGCTGTTCTTCAATTTTGCTGATACCTTGCTTAAAAATTTGACGTATGATTGGAGAGTCTTTTGCTGAACCAGGTATATTCATCGTCAGGCTAATTACCGGCTTATTACTTCTAGCAATTAGTTCATTGCGCCGATTAGCTCGCGCTTCTTTGCCTTCTAAAACATCCTTTAGTTCTAGCATGAAATCTCTCCCTTTCCATTTCTACAAGCTATTGGGGCGACAACGGTATCGATGGACTGGCCGACCGATAGGTAAGTATTCAAGCACCATCTCAACTTTTCCTTTTTCTACCAGATATTCTAGATAGCGCCTTGCAGTAACTCGCGAAACTTTGGTATCTTGTGAAACTTCATCAGCGGAGAGAAGGCCCCCATTTAGTTTGAGGTGAGTGATGATAATTTCTTTGGTCTTGGGATGAATATTCTTTGGAAAAAGTCCATGATCGACTTTGTAGTTTGGACTTAGCATACCCGACCAGCTATCTAGTTCACTTTGGCTGATTTCTAAAGAGCTCGTAAGCTTTTCTTGAAAGTTTTTAAATCGATGAAGTGCTTTTTGATAGCGCTCAATTTTAAAGGGCTTCACTAAATAGTCAAGTACACCTAGTCTCGCGGCGGTTGCCCAAGTTTCTCGATCATTTGCCGCAGTAATAAAGATCACATCAATCATTATTGATTGATTCCGTAACCAGCGTAAAAAATCAATTCCGCTCTCACCGGGCATATAATTGTCTAAAATAATGAGATCAACTTTGTGATTTTCGAGAAACTCACGAGCAGCTTCACTATTTCGCGCTTGACCAACGACGTGAAAACCCGAAACGGATTCGGTGAATTTTCGATTGATCTCTGCCACCATGGGGTCATCTTCAACGATTAAAATATTCCAAATTTCTTTCACTTTAGATTCTCCTTTCAGCAGCAGTTAGGATCACTACAAATTCAACACCGCCAGTAGGTAAGTTTTCATAGGAAATCTTCCCACCTGCCATTTCGATCTTTTCTCGCACTAGCGACAGGCCGATACCGCGATGTTCGCCTTTTGTCGAGATTCCTCGCTCATACATCTGTCGACCTATCGTATCAGAAATAGGTTGTCCGGAATTTTTGATACGGATTTCAACAAAGCCCTCGTCTTCTCGCACTTCTACTTCCACTTTTCGGATTTCTAGACCGCTGACTGCTTCCAAAGCATTTTCAATGAGATTGCCTAAGATAATGACCATATCACCGCTGCTGATGCCCTTTGGCAAGTACTCTAAAAAGCTACGAGCCGAGACACTATAATCAATTCCAAGTTCAAGAGCTCGGCTCTCTTTTCCCAGCAGAAGCGCGCACATGACCGGATCTTTGATCCGATGTTGGAGGGCTTGTAAAAGGCTTAAGTGCTTATCATAACTCTCAACGATAAACTCCACCGCTTCATCGGACTGTCCCAATTGAATCAATCCAGAAATGGTATGAAGTTTGTTCTTAAATTCATGAGCTTGGGCTCTAAGTAGCTCAAAAAAGCGATGAATGCCTGTCCATTCCTCAGCAAGTCGGATAAATTCCGTCCGATCACGAAAACTCAAGACAGTCCCAATCACTTCTTCCCCAACTACAATCGGTACCGATGTCGCAAGGACGATACTATCGCCGATTCGTTTTTCCTGATCATGAAATTCCTCACAATTTTCGAGAACTTCTACTAATCGAGGTGATGAGTCAAGTAGTTCTCCCACTTTTCCACCGACTGAATCAGCAACATTAACCCCCAGAATCCTTGCTCCCTCATCGTTCAGTAGGGTGATAATCCCTTGCCGATCTACAGCAATAATTCCTTCTGGAATGGCTTTTAAAATCGCCATTCGTTCTTGCAGAATTCCGGCAATTTCACGAGGTTCAAGATTGAAAATTGATTTTTTCACCCGCCTTGCAAGCCAGTTTGCTCCCAAAACGCTGATACCAATTCCCAAAATTAATATTCCAAGGATCGGTCCAATTGACTGAGCGACCCATTTTCGAATTTCGCTACGATAGATACCAATCGAAACAAGACCGACCTGACGACTACCGTCTTGCGAAAAAATAGGTACATAGGCGCGAAGGGACGGAGCCAAACGGCCCTGTCCCTCCGGTACAATTAATTCATTTCCTTTAAGAACCGAGCTACGATCCAGATCGGTCATCGGTGACCCGATTGCCGAAGGAATCGGATGGGAAACGCGCATTTCATTCATGTCCCCGACAATAATAAACGAAGCGCCACTGGCTTTTCGCCAGCGTTCGGCGATCGGCTGGATCACATCAGAAGGATGATCGGAAAATTCTAAAGCATCTTGAACTTCAGGAGTCTGGGCAACCATCCGTCCAATTGAAAGACCGCGTACTCCGGCCTCGTTTTGAACTTCACTTCCCATATAGTAAGCAGCTGCACCACCAAAAATGATTAAAATGCTTACGA
>JAGOZY010000173.1 GCA_018058445.1 Negativicutes bacterium
GTGCACGGAGAATTCGTAAAGCGTAGTCTGTTTCTCGTGTAATTAACAAAAAAATTCTCCTCTTTTGCAAAAATCCAACTCGCTTAAAAATTTTATCATACTAGATCGATTTAGTCAACTAATTACATTCTTTTCTTTATTTATTTCATTTACAATAACTTAAAACAAGAAATAGATATAAATAGAAACTTTGATCTAATCAAAATATTGAAATCATAACAATTTCTTTTTTTATGAATAACTTCATCAGTGATTCGGTAAGCCAGTGAATTCGCAATTTCATCTAAAAATTCCTCCTAGGATTTTTCTGGATCCTCTTTAGCGACCGCCTTGCTTCTTTAGCCAAAAGACTTTCCTCGTCGTTATATCTTACTTCTTCTAGTCTTTGAATGCTTTCATCTAAGGCAAAAGCTGACAAGCACATCAGCCCTTTCCAAATTAAAACCTGATTACCGGGGAATCTATCCATCACTCCAATGATATGCATCCAATTTTTCAAAGATCCTAATTTCTTGTTATAAAACACCATATATCCGATTGCATCAAGAACCTCAGAAATTCTTTCGGCGTCGTCAGTTTCTAATACCTCAAGCATCAATGGCAAAACAACGACAGACATTCTTCCAAGAGTTCGCGCAATAATATCTCGCGGCAACGGGTAGGAGTTTTTTTGTGATACTGCCAAAGGCAAATTTTTGTGCTGATTGTTCCCTATTTTCCCTAAGTATCCAATCATCTGTCTTGCAGCATCGATTTTGCCTTTTTCCAGAGCATTACAAATTTCTATTTTCGTGTACAAGCACTTTTCACTACACAATTGGCGAAGTACCTTAGAGATGAATTCTTCCTTATCAGAATAATTTAATCCGAGTAGATGAATCGCTGAAGTCCGTCCGATCGGATCAGAGCAATCCACCAGATGTAGTAACTCTTCATAGGTTTTATTTTGCAGTTTATCCAAATCAGTTTGTTCAAACCAGCCCCGTTTTCGTAAAGTTTCACGAGAGCTCTTCATGGCTTTATCCATTCTATCTTTTATAGCAGCCCCACTCCTTAAATTCATCTTGATCGTGATATCCAGCTCTTCTTTCTTCTATTCTATCTTATCCCTCATTGAGAAAGCCACTTCCCTACCATGAAAGTGGCTTTCATTACATATTATCGGCTCAGCTCCATCAGCAGATCATCCGTTCGAATCGCTTCCCCAGCTTTCACACAAATTTCTTTTACCATTCCATCAAACGGTGCTTGAAGCGTAGTTTCCATCTTCATCGCTTCTGTGACAAGCAAAGGCTCCCCCTTCTTCACCCGTCCGCCTTTTTGCACAAGTACTTTCAGCACAGTACCCGGCATCGTCGCACCAATTTGTTTCGGGTCCTCTTTATCCACTTTTGCCCTTGCCACCACCATTACCTGGACAGAATTATCCTTAATCTCCACGTCTCGAGGCAACCCATTGAGTTCAAAGTTCACCATACGCATTCCGTCTGAATTAGGCAGGCTAATCGCAATCAGCTTGATTACAAGCATTTTTCCCTCTTCGATCTCCACTCGGATCTCTTCGCCAATACTCAGCCCATAAAAAAAATCCGGTGTATCCAAAGCAGCCACATTTCCAAAAGACCGATTAAAGCGCATCCACTCTTCAAACACTTGAGGATATAATGCATATGCCAGTACATCCTTCTCTGTTACTTTTCGGGCTAATCCCTTTTTCAACGTCTGGCGAATATCTTCAAAATTTGTATCGTCCATCAACTCACCAGGTCTTACGGTTAACGGTTCTTGTCCCTTCAAGATAATTCGCTGTAAGTCCTTCGGGAATCCTTGATAAGGTTGTCCGAGCTGACCTTGGAAGAATTCAACCACTGAATTTGGAAAGTCGAGGGACTCCCCCTTTTCATAAATATCGTCCACCTTCAAATTATTTTGGATCATATAGAGAGCCATATCGCCCACAACCTTTGAAGACGGTGTTACCTTCACCACATCGCCAAACAGATCATTTACTTTGCGATACATTACTTTCGTATCGTCCCATCGACTTTCCAGCCCAACAGCCTTGGCTTGCTGCTTCAAATTTGTATATTGTCCCCCAGGCATTTCGTGCTGATAAACTTCCGTATCGGGAAACACGACTCCATTGTCAAAATCCTTATAATAACAACGGACATCCTCCCAGTATCGAGACAACTGAGTCAAAGCTTCAATATTTACGTCCGGCCGTCTTGAGTCATGCTCCAAAGCATAAAACAAAGTACTTGCGCTCGGTTGAGACGTTCCGCCTGCCATCGAAGCCATCGCCACATCGACAATATCCACCCCCGCTTCAATGGCCTTTACGTAGGTCGAAATAATATTGCCACTTGTATCGTGACAATGCAAATGAATTGGAATATCCACCGCATCTTTTAAAGCTGATACCAGTATCCTTCCAGCTTCTGGCTTGAGAAGACCGGCCATATCTTTGACTGCTAAAATGTGCGCCCCAGCTTGCTCCAGTTCTTTCGCCATTTTTACATAATACCCCAAATCGTACTTCACACGTTTATTATCACAAATATCGCCAGTATAACAAATGGACGCCTCAGCTACTTTATTTTCTTCTCGAACCGCATCAATTGCGACTCGCATTCCCTCGATCCAATTCAAGCTATCAAAAATTCGAAAAACATCAATTCCGGAATCAGCTGATTGCTTCACAAAATGTCGGATCACATTATCCGGATAATTCGTATATCCCACCCCATTAGCGCCCCGCAGAAGCATCTGAAATAACACATTCGGCATATCTTTCCGCAAGTTCTCCAGTCTTTCCCAAGGATCTTCATGCAAAAAACGATAAGCCACATCAAAAGTTGCCCCTCCCCACATTTCAGACGAAAATAGCTGAGGCAAAAGTTCTGCCGTTGGTTTTGCAATTCGGGCAATATCTTTAGTTCGCACTCGCGTCGCTAAAAGAGACTGGTGGGCATCGCGAAAAGTCGTATCGGTTAGCAGAACTTGTTTCTGTTCTTTCACCCATTTTGCCAGCCCCTCTGGCCCTTTTTCATCCAGAATTTGTTTGCTTCCAGATTGTGACGAAGCGACAGGAAGCGTCGGGACTCTCAACGTCGCAAATTTTGGCTTCTCCTGAATTGGAATTCCCGGAAAACCATTTACAATAACATTTCCTAAATAACTCACCAGCTTACTTCCCCTATCCAGCTTAGGCTGAAACACAAAAAGTTCCGACGAATGATCAATAAAAGTTGTATCGCAATTTCCTTTTTGAAACGCTTCATGCTTCATTACATTATCTAAAAACGCAATATTCGTTTTCAGTCCGCGAATTCGAAACTCTCCTAAAGTACGTCTCATTTTTGCAATCGCGCTTTGCCGGGAAAGACTCCAAGTCGAAGCCTTTACCAAAAGCGAATCATAATAAGGAGTAATCACCGATCCTGCATACGCATTGCCGGCATCCAGCCGTATTCCAAATCCACCACTACTTCGATAGACCGAGATTCTTCCAGTATCAGGCATAAAATTTTGTTCTGGATCTTCCGTCGTAATCCTACATTGAATTGCAAAGCCGTTGCAGAGAATTTTCTCTTGCGCGGGTATTCCCATCTCCTCGCTTTGGAGTGAATGGCCTTCTGCGATCAGGATCTGGGATTGAACGATATCAATTCCAGTGATCAATTCTGTAATTGTGTGCTCCACTTGAATGCGGGGATTCACTTCCAGAAAATAAATCTCTTCGTCAGGAGACACTAAAAATTCCACTGTTCCCG
>JAGOZY010000174.1 GCA_018058445.1 Negativicutes bacterium
GAAGCTCAGCTCGCCGCATCGGACCAAGAAGCTCGTTATATTCTCGGACGGACAACTACTTGGGGCTCTATCCGCCAGCCCGAATGGCTATCAGAATACCTCACCAATCAACTGAGTAAAGAACGCTCCATTCCAGGTCTCGAAAATTTTCTGACCGACCTCTCACCTAAATTACTCCAGACTTATGACCTTCCGCGTACTCTGAAAGCCCTTCTTTCCACAGGAGGAAATGTCAGCCAAACCGCAAAACAGCTCTTCATCCATCGCAACACCCTACTCTTTCGACTTGGAAAGCTCAAAGAACATACCGGACTCGATCCTATCCACTCCTTCAATCATCAACTGATTTGCAAACTTCTCGCCGATGCCTTAGATAACCACAAGGCTTTCAAATAAAAAAGGAGCTCTCCACTTAGGAGAGCTCCTTTTTATTTAGAATGCTGGGAGAATTGTTCCCTGGAAACGTTCTTCAATGAATTTTCTTGTCTCTGCGGATTGATAAATCGCAACGAATTTCTTCACGACTGGATTATCTTTATCGGCAGTACGGACAACGATGACATTGGCATAAGGCGAATCTAAGCTTTCCACACCAATCGAATCTTTTTTCGGATTTAAGCCCGCTGGAATTGCGTAGTTGGTGTTAATCACTGCGACATCCAGGTCATTTAGTGAGCGAGGTACTTGGGCTGCCTCTAGTTCTTTAAATTTTAGATTTCTTGGGTTTTCAGCAATATCTTTCGGAGTCGCTGATAGGCCGGCATCCGGTTTCAATTTAATCAAACCTTTAGACTGAAGAAGGAGTAACGCCCGTCCTTCATTCGTTGGGTCATTTGGAATTCCAACAGTAGCGCCATTGGGTATGGCCTCGATGCTTTTAAACTGATTAGAGTAGATGGCCATCGGAAGCAGGATACTTTTTCCAACGGACACGATATCATATTTTCGATCCTTAATTTGCACATCTAGGAACGGCTGGTGCTGCATGGAATTGATATCAATCTCTTTTTGGCTTAATGCAACATTGGGCTGGATATAATCGGAAAATTCTACGACCTGAATTTTAAGTCCCTGCTTTTCAGCAAGTCGTTTCACTTCATCTACAACTTCGGCGTGAGGGCCGGCAGTTACGCCGACTTTAATCACTTTATCTGCTGAAATTCCTTCTGCTTTTTGTCCGCCGCAACCAGCGATCAATGTCGCAAAACCCACTAAAAGAACAACTAAAATACTAAGCTTTTTCATTTATCTTCCACTCCTTTTTATTTGAAACCCTACAAGAACTTTTATTTTCCCCGTCGACGATAGATTCCATTCACAACCCAATCGCCTAAAGACTGACAACCTTGGACAAGAATAATCAAAATAATAACGGTTACAAGCATGACATCCGGTCGAAATCGTTGGTACCCATAACGGATTGCCAAGTCTCCCAGACCACCGCCACCAATTGCTCCGGCCATCGCCGAGTAGCCAATCAAGCTAATGAACATCAGCGTGAGCCCGGCAAGCATTCCCGGCAGAGATTCTGGCAACAGTACATTCCAGATAATTTGCCAAGGATTTGCGCCCATCGATTGAGCTGCCTCGATCATTCCCGAGTCTACTTCTTTCAAGGCATTTTCAATGACTCGAGCGACAAAAGGCGCAGCAGCCAGAGTTAATGGAACAATCGCTGCCTCTGTCCCGATCGACGTACCTGCCAATAAGCGGGTCAGTGGAATAATTGCGACCATTAAAATAATAAACGGAATAGAGCGAGCCGCATTCACAATCATTCCCATAATGCGATAGAAAGGCGGGCAAGAGAGCAGATGTCCTTTGGATGTCACCGTCAGGAGAACTCCCAAAGGAATCCCGATCAGGCATGCCAAAGCACCTGAAATGGCTACCATATAGAGAGTCTCAAGCAATGCAATCGACTGAAGATCAATCATTTCCTGCCACATAGCCGATCACCTCCACATCTAGATTTTTGGCTTTTAAGGCGTCCAGTCCTTCCTGGATACGCCCTTCTTCGGCATCTACCGAAACGACTAACGTTCCCTGTGGTTGGCCTTGGATATGATCGATATTTCCATAAAGGATGCTGACATCCCAATTAAACTGCCTGATTAACATAGCAAGTACCGGCTCATTCGTCGCTTCACCTAAAAACCGAACTCGAAGTAGCATGGAGCAACCTGGTTCAAAAGCCGGTAGCCACGTTTGTCCGGCCAAAGACTCCGGTAGCTCCAAATTCATAATCGTTCCGACAAATTCTTTTGTTGTCGAATGCTGAGGACGGGTAAATACTTCGTAAGCAGTTCCCTGCTCAATAATCAGTCCATCTTCAATAACCGCAACTTCCTTACAAATCTCTTTAACGACTTGCATCTCATGAGTAATCAGGACAATGGTCAAATTTAGCTTTCGATTAATATCTTGAAGCAGAGTCAAAATTGACTTGGTCGTCTGTGGATCAAGGGCAGAAGTAGCTTCATCACAGAGGAGTACCCGCGGCTTTGATGCCAAAGCCCGGGCAATACCTACTCTTTGTTTTTGTCCGCCGGAAAGCTGAGCCGGATATTGCTGAGCCTTATCGGATAAGCCAACAAGTTCCAAAAGTTCAATCACTCGATTTTTGATCTCCTCTTTACTCCAGCCAGAAAGTTCAAGTGGGAAAGCAATATTATCAGCAACAGTGCGTGAACTTAACAAATTAAAATGTTGAAAAATCATTCCGATCCCTTTACGAGCCTCTCGGAGTTCGGATTTTGATAAGGTTGTCATTTCTTCGCCGGCAATCTCGACAGTCCCACTAGTCGGCTCCTCGAGCATATTGATGCAGCGAATCAAGCTTGATTTACCAGCGCCAGATAGTCCGATGATGCCAAAAACCGTTCCCTCTTCGATATCGAGACTGACTCCTTTTAAAGCTTCGATCGGCCCGGAGGCGCCTTTATAAGTTTTGGTTACATCTTTAATATGTATGAGAATATTCTTTTTTTCGTCCCTGTTCATAAGCTACGGATCTCCTTTCAACAAAAAAACCTCAATCCCTGACAGGGATTGAGGTTTCATATTTAATGAAACGCTTCTATCATCTGTCAGGATAAATCCTGCAGGAGTTGGCACCGTTTCCCTTTCAGGTCGGTTGCCGCGGCTTCATTGGGCCAGTCCCTCTGCCGCTCGTGATGATTGCACGTTGTGCGCTTTATTCAATTAAGCTGTAAGGATTAGTTTACTTAGCTTTCCTTTTTTTGTCAAGTCCCTTTATTAATTCATTGCTTTCAAAGGGCTCTCTACCAGTAAATCGAGAAATACGCCAATAAAGTAAAAACTCAACAAACGCTTGATTCTTACGTGGATCTTCAGAGAAACCAAAAAGATGAGCCGAGCATTGACAGTCACTGCAACCAAAGCCGTCTACTTTCCATTCACTCATTTCAGCAAGCCCCCGTGCCAGATCATGTTCAATACTATCTTGCGTTCGAATCGGTATTCCGACGACTTTGTCTGCTTTCTGACGCAAATAATCCATGTGCCAATGCATCCCTTTGCGAATTCGCAGATGTCTATTCAAGCGTGCATTCAGCGTTTTCTTTGCTGACCCACAATAAACATACCAACCTTGAGGAATTTCGACATCACCAAGAGCACCAATTTTTACTGTGCAAGATTTCGAGATATTCATCAATACTAAGTAGCAGCCCGAATCCATGTTCTCTTTCTCAGCCAGACTCCAAAGA
>JAGOZY010000007.1:0-9621 GCA_018058445.1 Negativicutes bacterium
AAGCAGATTATCTGGATCGTGGACTGCCAGATGCTTCACCGGAAGGAATTGAAGCAGTCTTTGTCTCAGGAAAGTTGGCTGTTCTTCAAAATGAGATCCAGCCGGGTCGCTATGGAAAACCGATTCGCTTCTAATCTTAGGCTAAAAAAATAACAACGATCACCCGATCGAGTAGACTTTTTGTCTACTCGATTATTTTTTATAAAACCCATTGACTTAAAGTAACTTTAAGGTGATATACTCCGTTCATGGATAAATATTTTTATATCAGAGAAGTTGCCCAGATCACCGAATTATCCCCATCAAATATCCGTTATTACGAAAGTGAGGGTTTGATTCACAGTGTCGACCGTGATGTAAATGGCATCAGACGGTTTAACGAAAAGGAATTTGAATGGATACAATTTTTGGGAAAAATGAAGGAATTGGAAATGCCCATTGTGCAAATAAAGCAATATGCAATTTTAAGAGCGCAAGGGGTTAGCACAATCAAAGAGAGAATGAATATCCTCGCACTGCATAAACAGTACGTGTTACAGAAAATTAGCAAGCTTCAGGAAAATAGTCATCTATTAGACAATAAAATAGAAATCTACCGACAAATGGAGGAAAAAGAAAATGGAAAATAGTGATCGCTTCGAAAGAGGATTAAAGAATTTACAGGCGATAGATGGAGATAAAGGCGTTGATATTACGGATAGCCTTGGCGATCTAGGAAAATACATTGTTGAGTTTGCTTTTGGTGATATTTATGATCGAAAAGGCTTATCGTTTCGCGAAAGAGAAATCGCGACCATTGCGATGTTAGCCTGTCTAGGGGGCCGTGAACCCCAGCTAGATGTCCATATTCATGCAGGCCTAAATGTTGGATTGACCGAGCAGGAGATTGAAGAAGTCATCATTCAAACCGTTCCTTACGCTGGTTTTCCTAGTGCGATTAACGCGATGAATGTTTTTAAAAACATCAAAAACAAACAGTAAACTCACCCATCAAAAGGAGAATGAACATGAGTCTAAAACAGGAAATTATCAGTAAAATAGCGGCAGCTTTTGTGTTGTCACTTTGTATGTCATTGATCCTAACAGTCATTAACATTGGCTTTAGCGAATCACTAGTAAAAATTTGGCTAAGAACATGGCTGACTGCTTTTACCATTGTTACGCCATTAACATTTTTAATTCCCGGATTTATAAACAAAATAGTGACTAAGTATATTTGTTAGTCCAAGTAAAAAATTAAAATATCTTAGAGGAGATTACCGATATGAAAAAAGAGTATCTAATTAATAACATCGATCCACAAGAATTGAAAAAATTATATTACTGTACTGCTTGCATAAAAGTTACAGAGGGTAACGATTATGATGCTGTGTATGATGAGTTTCTAGATTTTGTAAAACTGACCATCCAAGAAGAAGGCTGCTTAGAGTTCTTTGTTGTTCCTGGCAATCGCAAAGAAGGGGAATTTATCCTTTGGGAGATTTGGAAAAACAAAGAAGCCTTCCATTTTCATCACAATGCACCACATACGAAAGAGTATTTCAGTAAAAAATTAACTGAAATCAAGTGGCTAGAAGCGCCGGAAGCTTAATTCATTAGTGAAACAAAAAACCATTACTTTTAATTTTAAAATCACATAGAGTGACACTAAGAAAAACGCTTTGAATTATTCAAAGCGTTTTTTATATAAAGAGAGACATTACATTGACAATTGTCTATGTGTAGACTATGATATTTACATAGACGTTTATCTATGTAAAAGGAGGAGCTTTTATGAAACCCAGTTATGCGGATCATGCTTTAGTCTTTAAAGCACTCTCGGATCCTACCCGTCTTCAGATTTTAGATATGCTTTCTTGTGGTGAGCTCTGTGCTTGCGATATTTTAGAAGCTTTTCGAATTACCCAGCCGACTCTGAGCTATCACATGAAAATTTTGGTGGATTCCGGTCTCGTTAGTGCAAAAAAAGAAGGAGTCTGGATGAACTATCGTCAGCAAAAAGAACGGATAGAAGCAATGTTTGATTTTCTAACTGAAATTACCCAAGCGACCGGGTCGTGCATCTGTCACCCGATTCAAAGTAAGGAAGAAAAAGGAGCGGTTTGAAATGAAAAAAATTGAAATTTTTGATCCTGCGATGTGCTGTGAAACCGGAATTTGTGGGCCCAGTATTGATCAGGAGCTTTTAAAAGTGGCTACTTTAATTCAGGCCCTAAAAGATAAAGGGGCAGACATTTCTCGTTATGGCCTAGCAAATAATCCACAAAAATTCATTGAGAATAAAGTGGTAAATGAACTGTTGCAAGCCGAAGGCGCTGAGGTTCTTCCTTTGGTGCTAGTGGATGGAAAAGTGGCGAAGAAAAAAGCTTATCCAACCGAAGCAGAATTTTTGGCATGGACAAATCTTTCCTAGTTTTAAAAAGAAATGGAGACTTTAGTATGATGAAGCCATTTGATTTAAAGGAAATCACTCAGACTCAATATATTTTTTTTACGGGCAAAGGCGGAGTTGGAAAAACTTCAACTGCCTGCGCAGTTGCTGTTAATTTGGCGGATGAAGGGAAAAAAGTGCTCCTGATCAGCACCGATCCAGCTTCTAATCTGCAAGATGTATTTTCTCGTGAACTTGACGGTAAGGGAACCCCCATCGCCGAAGTACCTGGGTTGATTGTTGCGAACTTAAATCCCGAAGAAGCGGCGCGGGAATATCGTGAAACCGTTGTCGGCCCCTATCGAGGTAAGTTACCAGAAAGCGTCATTATCAATATGGAAGAACAACTTTCGGGATCATGTACCGTTGAAATTGCCGCATTTGATCAATTTTCAAGTTTTATTACAGACCCAACGACAAAAGATCGCTATGACTTTATTATCTTTGATACCGCTCCGACCGGTCATACACTTCGTATGCTTGAATTGCCTTCGGCCTGGAGTGGATTTATCAGTGAGAGCACCCATGGAGCATCTTGCTTAGGCCAGTTATCCGGCTTGGAAGCTAAAAAAGAAATATATAAAGCTGCCATGGAAAACTTAAAAGACCCTGCGAAAACGACATTAGTGCTTGTGTCCCGTCCAGAAGGAACTCCTCTAATTGAGGCAAATCGATCCAGCAAAGAATTGCAAGATATGGGGATAATCAATCAGAAGTTGATTATCAATGGAGTCCTCGCTGAAGGAACTGACCCGGCATCAAATAAGATTAAAGAAAAACAAGAAAAATCGCTGCAAGAAATGCCTGCTGATCTTGCTGCGCTTCCTCAGCAGATGATCCCTTTGCGGACCTATAACGTGCTCGGTCTGGAAAAATTACGCTCCTTCTTTAAAGAAGATTTTGATTTTGTGGCTGACCATAGTGCCAATCAAATTCTTGGACAGAAATTCTCAGCTTTGCTGGAAGAACTGGATCAGACGAATAAACGAGTCATCTTTACGATGGGAAAAGGCGGAGTCGGAAAGACAACTTTGGCTGCAGCCCTTGCGCTTGGGCTTGCAAAAAAAGGAAAAAAAGTTCATCTCACTACAACAGACCCAGCAGCCCATCTCAGTTATGTCATCGATCAGTCAGCAAACATTGAAATTAGCCGAATCGATGAAAAAGATGAACTTGAAAAATACCAGAATGAAGTACTCACAAAAGCCCGTCAGACGATGAATGAATCGGATATTGCCTATATTGAAGAAGATCTTCGCTCACCTTGCACGCAGGAAATTGCGGTATTTAGAGCATTTGCTGAAATCGTTGAAAAAGCAGAAGATCAAGTGGTTATTATCGACACCGCCCCGACAGGACACACTTTACTACTACTTGACTCCACTCAAAGCTATCATCGCGAAGTCGAAAGAACCAAAGGAGAGATTCCGGTATCGGTTCAAAACCTTTTACCTCGTTTGCGGGATAAAGAGCAGACCGAAGTAATTATCGTCACTCTTCCAGAGGCAACACCAGTATTTGAAGCTGAGCGATTGCAAGAAGATCTAAAACGAGCTGAGATTCCCAGTCATTGGTGGATGATTAATCAGTCCCTATCAACCACAGCAACAACAAGCCCGATGCTTATGGCAAGAGCTCAAGAAGAGTTGCAGTGGATCAAGAAAGTAAGTGAAATTAGCGAAGGGAAATTTGTTCTTCTACCTTGGTATGAGAATGAATCAAGAGAGCAAATCTCTCTAATTTCGAATGAATAAGGTGAAGAAATGAGTTTTTTAGATCGCTATCTTACGGTCTGGATTCTGGCTGCGATGGCTTTAGGAGTTGCTCTTGGTAATTTTAGTGACTCCTTGTCGCACTTTTTAGGTACTTTCTCAATTGGCTCTACGTCAATTCCGATAGCCATCGGTCTGATTGCGATGATGATTCCGCCACTTGCGAAAGTTCGCTATGAAGAAATCAATAAAGTTTTTCAAGATCGTAGAGTCATGGTGCTATCACTTTTGCAAAATTGGATTGTCGGTCCCATCCTCATGTTTATTCTTGGCTGGATCTTTCTGGCGGATTCGCCAGATTTATTTAGCGGCTTGATTTTAATTGGTCTCGCCCGTTGTATCGCCATGGTGATCGTATGGAATGATCTGGCTGAGGGAAGTCGCGAGTATACCGCAGCTCTTATTGGTGTGAACTCCATTTTTCAGTTAGTTGCTTATGCCCCAATGACTTATCTTTTCCTGACTCTTCTCCCTTTGTGGGTGGGAATTGATCTAGGATCACATTATGTCTCGTTTATCGAAGTGGCTAAAAGCGTTGCTATTTATTTAGGGACTCCTTTTGTGATTGGATATGGACTGAGAAAATATTTGCGTCCTCGTAAAGGTGCCGAATGGTACGATCATGTATTTCTCAAAACGATAAGTCCGCTGACTCTGATCTTTCTTCTCTTAACGATTGTCCTGATGTTTACTCTGCAAGGGAAAGCAATCTTGGCAGCTCCATCATTAGTTGTGAAAGTCAGCATCCCCCTTCTCATTTATTTTCTTTTGATGTTCTTTATCTCATTTGGCTGGGCATTATACAAGAAAATACCTTATGAAGTTGCGGTATCTCTTGCCTTTACTGCTGGAAGTAATAACTTTGAGCTAGCGATCGCAGTTGCGATTTCACTTTTTGGAATTCATTCCCCCCAAGCCTTTACCGGCGTTATTGGACCTCTCATCGAGGTTCCTGTTATGCTAGGACTTGTTCACGTAGCCCTTTGGACCAAAAAGCGATTGGAGGAGAATCGATAACATGAAGAAACCGATAGTTGCGTTTATCTGTGTTCATAATTCCTGTCGATCTCAGATGGCTGAAGCACTTGCTCATCATTTTGAAAAAGAAACTTTTGACGCTTTTTCAGCGGGTACTGAGCTTAAAGATCGAATAAATCCTGACGCAGTTGAGATCATTAAAGAGCTTTATGGAATCAATATGGAAGAATCGCAACAGCCTAAATTACTGGAAAATCTTCCATCTAATGTAGATATTGTCGTCACAATGGGCTGTAATGTCTCGTGCCCACATTTACCATCCTCCCATCGAGAAGATTGGGGACTCGAAGATCCGAGCGGAAAACCTCGGGTGGATTTTATTCAAACTGCCCAAACCATCCGAGACAAAGTGCGTGATCTCGGCGTCCGTATTCGAGAAAAACAAATTGCTTTCTAGAAGAATTTTTCTGTGAAATCAAAAAGCCCCTAAGAATTTCTTAGGGGCTTTTTGCTATTTAATCTGACGAACTGTATCGATAATCGTTCCATCTCGATATTCGACATAGGCAACAATTTTTTCATGAAGTTCGACTGTTCCTGGAATCCCTGCGATATCTTCGGCCATCTGAGCCATTTCTTCGATAGTGAAAAGGGGCAATCCAGCTTGAGTAAATTTTTCGATCAGATCGGTTCGCTTTGGATTCACCGAGATTCCAAATTCTGTTACCAAAATATCAACTGTTTCGCCTGGGGTTGTGATTGTCAGAATATCTTTTCGTAGAACTGGTAAACGAGAGCGAGTTAGATTCGCTGTAATGATCGTCAGTTTTGCACCGGCTGCTGCATCGCTATGACCACCCGAACCTCCCATAATCATGCCATCAGACCCGGTGACTACATTGACATTGAAGTCGAGATCCATTTCAGTAGCTCCGAGCACAACGCAATCTAATTGATTGACAACGCAGCCGGAGTTAAATGGATTGGCATAAGTTCCAGCACTGATTTCGAGGTGATTAGGGTTCTCTTTGAGAGAGCGAATCGCGTCTAGATCAAAGCCTTGAACATCCAAAATCGTTTGGAACAGCCCTTCTTCCAACATATCAACCATGTATCCGGTAATGCCGCCAAGCGCAAAACTACCAGCAATTTTACGTTTTTTCATCTGCTTTCGAACATAATGGGCGACAGCCAGAGAAGCTCCTCCTGCTCCGGTCTGGAACGAAAATCCATCGACAAGCAATCCGGATGCCTCAATTGCTCTTGCGGCAATTGAAGCAATTTTGAGCTGAACAGGATCTTTTGTTACTTGAGTTGTTCCTGAAACAATTCCTTTTGGATCGCCAATCGATTCGACTTGTACGACATAATCAATCCGACTTTGCGGTATCGACACGGGTGTTAAAGGATAGGCGACCAGATAGTCAGTGACAGCCACCGTATGATCAGCATACTCCGCATCTGGGAAAGCATAGCCGAGCGAACCACAAGCCGTAGGACCGGCAATACCGCTTAAATTTCCGTAAGAATCTGCTGCTGGGGCAGCAATGAAAGCAACGTCAATATGAAGTTGGCCGCATTCAATTGCCCGAGCCCGCCCGCCATGAGTTCGTAGCATGATCGGCTTGGCTAGTACACCTTGAGAAATCGCTTGTGCGACAGGACCTGACAGATAGTTTGTATCTAGATGGGTCACTGTTCCTGATTTGAAATGTTCAATCAAAGGCTGGTGAACTGGGAACACCGAACTAAGAGCGACTGTCAAATTTTTAAGCCCTAATTCAGCAGCGACTTCTAGTACTTGATTGACGACTTTGTCGCCATTTCGGAAATGATGGTGGAAAGAAAGAGTCATACCATCACGAACTGGTATTTTGTCAAAGACCTCTTTTAAATTTGTATATAGTTTGGACTCACCTGGCTTTTTCGCTTTGACAGCAGGAGCTTGGCGGTTCATATCTGGTGCGGTAGCGAAAGCACCTTGGAAAGGGCGAAGAGAATTAGCTTCTGGAACATATCGTCCCACAGAATTCTTCATGAGTCCACCTCCCCAGTTAGATTGAAAGTCTCGGCAAGATAGAGTACCCGTTCAGCCCGTCGAACGATGGGAGCATCAATCATTTTTCCATCTAAAGCAATAACCCCTGATCCTTGACTCTGAGCATCTTCAATTGCCCGAAGGACTCGTTTGGCCCAGCGGATATCGTCAGGTGATGGATTGAAGGCATCATGGATAATTTCGACTTGGCGAGGATTAATCGCAAGTTTGCCCTTAAAGCCCATTTTTTTTGCAAGGAGCGAATCTTGAAGTAACCCTTCTTCATCTTGGGCATCTGTAAAAGGGGTATCGATCGAATCAATACCCGCGGCAGCAGCTGCATTAATGATCAAAGAGCGGGCCATCAAAATTTCGCCCCCTTCTTTCGTTCGGGTTGCTCCTAAAGCAGCGGTGTAATCTTCGGCACCAAACGCAAGAGCGATAACCCGTTTATCTGTTTGGGCAATTTCTGCGCAATGGTTTACTCCGAGTGGTGTTTCAATCAATGGAATTACCGACACTGGGCGTTGCCCTTCCTTTTCAGCAGCAACGATCAAACCGAGAAGCTCTTCTAGTTCTGCTCTCGATTCGACCTTCGGTAGAATTAAACCATTTGGCTGACAAGGAACGATTTTTTGGAGATCTTTTGCCCCACCCGAGGAGAGTGGATTAATTCGGACAAAGGTTTCGCTTTTTCGATAATTGACTGTGCGAAGAGCCTGAGCGATCAAAAAGCGGGCAGAGTCTTTTTCTAAAGGAGAAACCGCATCTTCTAAATCTAAAATGACTCCATCCGCTTCAAAAACACCTCCGCTTTGGAGCATACCCGGATTGTTTCCTGGTAAAAAAAGTAGGCTTCGTCTTATTTTCATGACAAACCCTCCTCTTCAGAAAGGATTCCGGCTCGGGTGAGTGCGGTGATCAAACGAGCTTCAATCGTGCAGCTAAGAGCCCCTTTATCAGCGGCTGAAATCACTAGATCAGAAATACCATAATGCTTTGCTGTTTCGAGAAGAACCTGTTTAATAGCTGGACCATATTGAGGAAGGACGATACTGGTCAGATCAATTTGAACACCGCTTCCGGGAACGGCTTCAGCAATAGTGATGTGGATGTCATTAGACTCCAATGTTCCTGCTTGAGCTTTTCTCATAAAGATTCCCCTTTCTCTTTTTGATTAAAAGAAAAATCGGGCTGCCCAAGATAGCAGCCCGAGCAAACTAGCTAACGATACGAAGTAAGATGGCTGCTGCTACAACGACGCAAGCGCCGCCGATTCGGGTAGAAATTTGAGCAAAAGGCATGAGTTCCATTCGATTTGCGGCAGATAAGATCGCTACGTCACCTGTTCCACCGAGTCCACTGTGACAGCCTGTTACCAAAGCGGCTTCAATTGGATACATGTTGAGGTATTTACCCACATAGAAACCAGAGACCACCATCGCGAGAACTGTTGAAGTGACGGTGATGATATAGGCAGGAGTGATCGCTGCGATAACATCTTTCCAAGGAGTGTAAAGAACACCGACACCGACGAGCAATGCCCAGGTTAAATTGGCGGCGATGAAGCGATAGAGATGGTAGGCACCCTGCTCCATTTTAGCTGGCATGATACCGAGCGCTTTTACAAGAGCCGCCGAGAGGATCATGATGATTGGGGCAGGAATCGGGATGAATAGGTTGAGCAGAAGCCCGAAGATATAAAAGCTACAAGCAAGGATAAGTCCAGCCCCCATTAAGGCGAAATCGACTGGCTTATCAATGGACTGAGAGCCTTTTAAAAGGTCATCATCGCCACTTTTAACGAGAACACCATTTCCACTTAAGTGGGGCTTTTTTATTGCCAGCTTTTTCAAAAATCCGGCCGACATGATGGCAACGATATTTCCGAGCATAGCAGCTGGGACAAGCATCGCGATAAATTGATCTGGGGATTGATTCAGGATTTCTGCATATGCCACGGAAAGAGGAAGAATTCCTTCGCCGATTCCGCCGGAGATGATTGGAATCACCACAAAAAAGAGTGATTTATAAGCGCCGATGCCAGTCAGCGTTCCGACGCCGACTCCGACGATACAACTGGCGATTGTGCCCACCAGCAGAGGAATAAACATTCGGAGAAAACCTTGAATCAGAGTCGTTCGCATCATCCCGAGGATACTACCACTGACCAAGCAGGCAATATAGAAGTAGAGAAAATTTGAACCTTTCATAAAAGAAGTGATCGCTTTTAAAGCTGGAGGATTGATAAGTCCGTAAAAGAGCATACAGGAAGGAACAAAAATTGAGAGAATCGCTGGACCGCCAATATCTTTCAAGATCGGAACTCGCATACCAATGTCGCCAAGCAAAAGGCCCATGATCATCATGACTGCGATTCCACCGATCATATCAGCAGGCAG
>JAGOZY010000007.1:9721-11981 GCA_018058445.1 Negativicutes bacterium
GAACAAAAATTGAGAGAATCGCTGGACCGCCAATATCTTTCAAGATCGGAACTCGCATACCAATGTCGCCAAGCAAAAGGCCCATGATCATCATGACTGCGATTCCACCGATCATATCAGCAGGCAGTTTGCCCCAAATTGAGGCTAGATAAATAATTGCAGCTAAAATAAGATAGAGTGGAAGTGGTAGAGGCCCTACAGTAAACTCCATGAGCTTGGTGAAAAAACTTTTTTCTGTTGTGTTTTCATTCATAAAAATAAAACCCTCCTTTAAAAAATAACAAAAAGACTGATACACCCTAACTATAAAATTAAAACAATCTTCTGCCTAGATATTGGAAAGTAATGAAAGGGTTATGTAACATATGTAAGCGGAAAATTCTAAAAATAGCCATAAAAATAAGCTGAGTCCTAGGACTCAGCTTATTTTTATGGGAAGATAAACTAGTTTTATCAACCCAATGAGGAGAAACGCAAAATAATACTAGCATTTTCAACGCTGACATTACTTTGCGCTTTTGATATGATCCACTATTTCTTTTGAAAGAAAGTAGACTTTTTCCCCAAGTTCAATAGTAAGTTTGTCTAAGTTGTTAAAATCAGGTTCTTCGATTAGTATCACCTCAAGAACAGAATATTTAGGCATAGTTTGTTTCGTTTTGTTCCATCTACTTGACTTGAGTAGGTTCCAGTATTCTTTTTGAACTTTTGAATTTTGACCCATCAGCCAAAGCTCAAATCTGACTTTTTTATGATTTAGCACGATCCCGAACCGTAAATTTTCACTTCGCAGAAATTCATCAAAAAATGGAAAATAGGTAAAGTCCATATAACCTGGCGAAACATTCCCACAAGAATAGTTATTTGAAAATGCTTTATCACAATGTACTTTTAAGGTCATTACATACCTTACTAATTGTTCATAAGCAATTTGAATATCGCCATCCTCCAATTGACTTTTATAATGGGCAACGTAGTCATTTAATTTTTTCACCATTCGTTTATCACCTGCCTAGTATAGACTTGTCACATTACTTGATTTGTAGTGGTTATAGCAATTAGTGGCGACTATAAAGTAAAACCGGGCGTCCAGTTCCACGGTAAGTCAATGTAGCTTTTAGAAAACCTTCTTCAAGGAGAAAATCCAGATATTTCTTCAAAGAGATGCGAGATAGATTCACCTGAGGCGCCAGATCTTGGACACTAAATGGCGCACACTGACTTTGAATTGTTTCGCGTATTCGAGAAAGCGTCTCGTTTTCTAATCCTTTTGGCATAGTGGGTTTACTAGGTTTTTGTGTAAAAATTCGTCGATCAATCATACTTTGATCCAAAGGATCATTGACTGAAAGTAGCAGAAATCGCTCTCGATATGACAAGAGTGCAGATTCTAATCGTTGAAATTCAAAAGGTTTGATCACATAATCAACGGCTCCTTGACGCAGAGCGGCTTGGATATCGCAGCTATTTCGAGCAGCAGTCACCATAATGACATCAACACTAGGATAAGTTTTACGTATTTTCTGTAAAAGACTTAAGCCATCAAGCTGGGGCATAAATACATCAAGCAAAAGCAGACTCACGAGATTTTTTTCAAGAAAATCAAGAGCTTCTTGCCCATTCGCGACAACGCCGGCAAGCTTAAAGCCTTCAATGCGGTTTAAGTAAGATTTATTTAACTCAGCGACCATTGGATCATCTTCAACAATCAAAACATGAATCATCTTTAAGCCTCCTTTGCTTACTTTTCTATTTCATTAATCGGTAGTGTGATGCTAAAAGTCATTCCTTGACCGAGCGCAGTAGTCACTTCAATCTTGCCGTTTAATTTCTCTAAAGCCATTCCAACGAGAAAGAGTCCTAGACCACGGCCTTCCCCTTTGGTAGACCAGCCTTTTGCGAAGATCTGATGAACTTGATCGGTCGAAAGTCCGGAACCGCTATCACTAATCTGGATCAACCATTCGTTTTTTTGCGCTTTAAGGGTCACTTCCACTATTTTCTTTGAAGAATTCTGGACTGCATCAAAAGCATTATCAATTAAATTACCTAAAAGAGTAACTAGGCCATAAGTTACTTCTGGTGATGGCGATGGTGGTAAGGCACTGATTGGATTAATGCGCAGTGTCGCACCAAGTTCTCGACCTCTGCTTAGTTTACTAAGTAAGAAACCGGCGAGAATCGGATCTTGAATTCGCTCATTCACAAACTCGACCTCTGCCTGATTTTCCTCCACTACTTTTGCTAGATACTCAGCAAG
>JAGOZY010000006.1 GCA_018058445.1 Negativicutes bacterium
TGTCCATTCAGTAAATCCCTCTCCCCACCACTCATTATTTTCTTTAAATGGATGAAATTGCGGTAAATAAAACGCAATTAGTCTAATTGGCAACCTTTCTCCCGATAAATCAACGTTTGTTTTTTTTACATATTTCTTATTTGTAGTTACATCGCTATTAGCAATTTGGAGTGTTTCTAAAATATACTCCATTAAAAATGTTTTTCTTAATAAGGGGAAAACTACCTTTTGAATTTTTCTGTTCCAATATTTCATGGAAAGAATTCTACTTTTATACTGCATTATTCGTCTCCTTATTTACAAATATCATTTCTCATTTTATATGTTTGAATTTTTTCAAAAAGCATTTTTTCACTTTTTTTAATCATTTCCGAGTATGCTGTATTTTGTGCATTCCACAACGTAGACATCTGTTCTTCTTTATGACCTACTAAAAAAGGAAGTGTTGTTATTACTACTAAATTCGGAATATTTTCAATATATCGATCAATAGAATTCGTTTCATTATCATTAAACTCATCCCAAGTATTGAAAAATTGAAAAATATCCTGATTATAAATATTTAGCACGGTGCTTGTCATCTTGTTAATATAAATGTATTCAATACCATCAAACGTTTCTATATCAAGTATCTCTGTTGCCACGTCTAAGTCTGCAATCAATCCTGAAAAAAGGTGCCATCTTTTTCTTCCTTGAGTTAAGTATTCAATTATTTTATCAAATCGCAAATCAAAATTAACAGGAAACAATACATCGTCCTCACACACAGCAAATTGTTTTTTCTTATAATAGGCCATACAAAAAATTAACATTTTGTAACTCATCCCACAACCAATCCAACCATGCAAGTTACGAATTCCCTCGACAATAACAAAATTATGTTGATCGGACTCTAAAAAATCTTCACGACGTTCATATGTCTCCGAGATAGAAAGACAAATTTTAGGTATTAAGTTCTCAGAAATCATCACTGTTTTCTTTAAATATTCCGGAACCAACTCTTCAAACTTCAACAAATTAAATCCTAAAAATGCACGCTTCAGAAAGAAGAAATCATTTTGTTGAAGCTCATCTTTAGGGATTAAATAAAGTCGCGACAACGGAAAGCCGTAGTCTCTCAGCATTTCAATATTCGTTTTTTCACCATCAAAAATTAACATAGCTCTATCTAAAATATTAAGATATTTTTCTGTGAAATCTTCACGCGAATATAGTTTTTCAGTTTGATAGATAATAAATGCCCATGGTAAGCTCTTGCAAGCCTGCGTCGAAGTAATTATATGTAACTGCCCTATATCTTGGTTAGGCTCAAAAGAGGACTGAATTTTCACCTTTATTTTACTATTACTTAAAATACTTTCAATAGCTTCCCCAATATATATCGTTTCTTCAGATATTAAAATCACAACTTCATCATAATTGATAGAGCCCCAACTAAGATGTCTTTTACTATTAAAAATACTTTTTCTATTAGCAACAAAATATTTGAACTTTCCACCAAAAGTTACTCTAGTCGCAACACAAATCCTATGCCAAACGAGTCTCATCGTAAAAGTATATCTTAAATAAAGCTTTTCAATCTGACTTAGCTTAATAGTGCTCTGCTTTCTACCTTTTTTCACTTTGTTGTTACTTCCTTTACAAACAATTCTACTGAAGAAATATTAATCGCTGAAATTAATATTATTCATTTTTTTATAGCTTTTGATTTTACTGTCCAATAGTTGAGCACTTTCAACAATAATCATGTCATAGTTTGAATTATTCATTTTCCAGATAGATGAATCTTCTTCACTGGAATGACTCACAAGAAACGGTAGCGTGGTAATCACAACTAAGTTTTCAAGAGATTCAATATATTTATCAATCGTATTCGTCCTTTGATTACGATTTGATTCATTCCATTGAGCAATAAATTCGGCGCTTTTTTCATTATAGATATTACAAACCGTACTCGTCATTTTGTTGATATAGATATATTCTACTCCATCTACTTTTTCAACTTTCAAAATCTCAGTGTCTGGATCTAACCATGCGATCAGTCCAGAAAAAATCTGCCACGAATTTGGTTCAAGAGATTCCAGATAATTTCTTATTTTTTTTACTTTTTCATTAAAATCGCTAAAAAAAACAACGTCATCTTCACAAATCATTGGAAATCGTGATAAGTCAGCTTTAGTAAAACCTTGAAGCATATATTTATAACTTAGTCCACAGCCAATCCAGCCTTTAAAATGACGGAGGCCTTCAATTATCTTAAACTGATTCCTTTTTTGCATCTGAAAGTGTCTCTTGCGACTTGGTGTTTCGGTAAGTGACAAACAAAGCTCTTTATTTTTTTCAAAATTTACCGGATGATTTTTCAAAAATTGCTCGTAGCTGATCCAATCATGGGCGAGAAGCAAGCGGTCGAAGTAGAAAGCAGAGCTTTCACTAAAACAACAATTGTAATTTCTAATCTGCTGCTTTAATGAATCATATTTCGCACTATTTTTTAGCAGTTCTTCTATTCTATCAGCCATCTGATCAATGTCACCTTCTGGAACAACTTCGATCACATCTGCTAACAGTGGGTAATCTCCAATATCCTGACTGCTTTCACTAATAATCGGTACACCTAGTGATAGAACTTCGTGAATACGAGTTGTCTCAAGCAAGGCATTTTCATAATAATGAATGTTAATTACAATCTTTGCAGAACAAAGTTGGGCAACCATCTCTTCGCCAAAAATATTTTGAACTATTCTTACTTTAAATCGACTTTGAAGCTTTTCTAAAAATCGTTGTCTTCGTTTAGAGCTTGTATCACCATAAAATAATACTTCACAAGACTCTTGCTCTTCAGGATTTGAGTATTCACGACCATCTAGGTCATTCTTATAACAAGAAACACTTCCGATCGGCAGATAATAAATTTGCTGATAAGGAATTCCTTTGTTTAGCAAAAATTCAATGTTTTTTTTCGAATAATCACATATGGCAATTGCTTCTTTTAATTGAAAAAAATAGCGCTCGGTAAACCAGCGAGAGCTCACTGATTGCTCCATTTGGAAGGCTACATAATTCCAAGGGAGTTTTTTGAACATTTGCGGACAAATTGCAAAGTACAATTGACCTAGATCACTTTTCGGGTTAAAGGTATATTCAATTCTGGTTCTGAAGCCCATTGAATTTAAATGTTGCTCTAAAAAATGGGCAACATACGATGTATGTTGAGTCGCAAGAATAGTCAGCATCGACAAATCTATTGCCCCCGGACGCATATGCTTTCGCTTGGGCTTAAATAACTGTCGTACAAGCGCATAAAAATCATTAAAGCGCCCAGTAAAAAAAACGTGAACCAGCACACGCAATTTATGTAAATTTCTTTTTATTAGCCATTTTTTTTCCATTCCCAAACCTCTATTTCGAAATATCTAATTAAAAATCATTATATTTTTTCTTTTTTTGTCATTTTCTTTTTTTGTCATTTTCATTATTTATATAAATTTATATCCCTATACTCAAATTCGAGATCAAGCATACACACTCCTTCCTATTTAAAGTATTTTTGACAAATAAAAAAAGGGCATTACCTAAATAGGTAATGCCCTTTTTTAATACCAAATCCTAAAAATATATCGCCACTTACTTAAACTTGATGGTTCTGCATAATTACCATTTGTTTTTTGAATAAAATAAATTCCTAAACCAATCGCTCCAGTATTAATTTGTATGCTATTTTCTTTTAATATTGGATTTGCTGGGTTGCTTAAATTTGAATGACTCCTAATAAAAAATCCCATTGCGAATTCACCAGCCAAATATCCTCCATCATCAGAAATACATTTTAATAGCACATCACATTTGCATCGCAAAGGATTAATCTCAAGATTATGATCGACAATTGTTGGAGTATTTAAAACAGGTTGATATTCCTCGGATACCCACAATTTTTGCATAGGGAGTCGTTCAAAATCCTGTCGTTCTACTTTATTAACCAAATCCGAAAGAGCTGATTCTGCTTGAATCGTAGCAGTATCATTAACTGCGTCAAAAGCTTTGATACAATAAGTCACAGAGATGTTTCTAGGGCGATTCTCATCGGATGTAGGAACCATGAGTGAAGCATCAAATCTTGCTTGTATAGTCCCTTGGGTAACTCCTGACCCATTTGCATAAACTGAGCCAATCCCAGAATATGTAAAAACATCTGTTGCAACTGAAACTCCAATCCTATTCCCAAATGCTACTTCTCCTGTAATATTCCGAATGGCATCCCCTTGGTGCTCCCCTAGCTTTCGTCCCTCATCTAGTCCTCTGCCGTGATCCCAACCTCGTAAAAACTCACCGCGATAATCAGGGAGCTGGAAATACCCTTCTCTACTTTCTAAATCATAATTATGCCCTAGTACATTATAAAGTTGGGCAAAAGTTTCGACCCCTAACCACTGACCTGCGCACTCTAAGTAGCCTGAGGGGGGAGTGTCAGTTGGCCAGGCAATGATACTTCCGATGGGAGCTCCCGATAATTTTGATGGAACTAAATTTATCTCTTGATCATTCATTTTAATTTCTCCTTTTATAATTTATAACTAGGTATAAAAAAAGAGAGAGAAGATCTCTTCTCTCCATCATATTTCATTTTTAATGCCAAATTCGGAAAATATAGCGCCAATTAGCTAATGTTACTGAACATCGACTATTTCCGGCTCCATTCATCGCTACGAGACCACTTCCTGTCGTTCCTGTGGAAACTTTGATGAAAAACTTCTCCAGCGAAGGTAAAAGTGGCATATAATATGCTGAATCCGCCGACGGACTTGTCGCATAATCACCGACAGAATAGCCATTTTCAGCAACAACACACTTTAGGAGTACATCACATTTGCACTGCAATGGGTTCAGATTTAGGTTATGTGTTACTACAGTTGCCGTACTAAGAATGGGTTTAATTTCTTCGGATATCCAAAGCCTCCGACCGGGAATTGCTTCAATATCTGCTCGCCCTGCCTTATCAGCTAGCTCTCGCATTGCGGCTGCAGAGTTTACAAAACTCGGTTCGCTAGCCCCATCAAATGCCTTAATACAATAAATAACCGAGATATTACGAGGGCGATTTTCGGTTGATATTGGGACTATTCGTGATGCATCAAATCCAAGTCCATGACTATGAAGCGAATCTGACCCACCAGCACTTGGCCATCCGCCAACTGCATCAAGTGGAAAAAAGGCTCCCTGTGTTCCCCCGTTATTAAGTGCCATAGATGCCCAATTTGCTCCACAACCAGTAATACCAGTTATATTCCTTATCGCATCTCCTTGGCAGCTCCCCAACTCACGTCTGCCATCTATGCCGCGCCCATGATCCCAACCACGCAGAAATTCGCCTCGATAGTCGGGTAATTGAAAGTAGCTGATATTTGCCTCCGATTCATATCGATGCCCGATCACCACAAAGAGGTCTGGGTAGGTATCTTCGCCGAGCCACTGACCTGCACACTCGAGATAACCGGCTGGTGGTACTTCTCCTGGCCAAGCAATGACTGTTCCAACTGGGTTTCCTGTAAATACGCTTATATTTCCTAGGCTTTCATTTCCCACTCAAATAGCTCCTCTCTTTTCGCAACGACTCAATCATTTCTTCCATTGCTTTAAAAAATTCATTTACTATGTTTTCAGCTCGTTGCGCCTCTTCATGGGCTCGCTGTGCTTGGAGTGCGGCTTCAATTGTTGATTGACTCGCTCGATTTGCTTCATCGTGTGCTCTTTGGGCTTGAAGAGCAGCGCTGGCTGCTGAGTGCCCTGCGGCTTCCCTATTTTCCTTGATTTGAAAAATAACTCTCTGGTGTTCCGCAGCATTGGCTTCCCCGAGTCCTACTACACCATTTACTTGATTCTCATCGACTTTCTTATTCTCTGCATTTATCATATCTTTCACTCCTTCAAATTATTACATTCTGTCGGTAAAGATTGACTAAAATCCAATGGCAAACCAGTGATGATAATAGGTAGCCGCTTGGCTTGTGCCGATAATCGTAAAGCCTGTTTTAGTGATACTTCCTGTTTTTATATGATTATAATAAGCTATACCACTCGTCCACTCTGCCGTTTGTTGTACGCTCAAGCAAGCAGTTGTGAAAGGGCGGGGGAACACAACACTCACTTCCGCCGCTGGTTTCGCTACTTTTCCCCATTGCATAATCAGTCCATTCGGCAATTTAGACCAACCATTTTCACTAAGCTGATTTGCAAATTCTACACGATTTACCTTTTCGGAGAGTTCCTGAAGCGCAGAGGAGCTTTCCACCAGCCCAGGATTTGTCTGCCCATCAAACGCTTTTATACAATACATCACAGTGATATTTCGTGGTCGGTTTTCGTTTGCGGTGGGTACAACCTTGGAAGCATCTAATCCAATTTTTTTAGCGGGTGTACTACCATTATTAGCATCTGCTGTCGTTGCCGTTCCTGCGTCATAAAAAGCACCCTCAAATGAAAACCCAAGAAGTGAATTATACCAAGCCGTCGTCCCCGTAATATTCCGTATTGCATCGCCTTGTCTAGTTCCCATGTCACGATTTTGATCAATGCCTCGTCCGTGATCCCAGCCACGCAAAAATTCACCCCGATAGTCTGGCAATTTAAACTGATAGGAGTCCAATTGGGCTGTGCCATCATATAAATGTCCCAGTATCGCAAAAAGATCAGGATATGTATTTTGGCTTAAAATCTGGCCTGCACATTCTAAATAACCTACTGGTGCTTTTGTACCAGACCAGGCAATGATCGTCCCAACAGGTACTCCCGACATATAGATCCATTCATACCCGCGATCTTCACCGCGCGACACTAAAACTTTCCCTTCGTCGTATTCACCAGTAGCAGGAATCCAATCCAACTTTTTTTTATCTTCTGAGGAAAGAAATCCATCTTGAAGAATATTACTGTTTTCATGGCGATGCTCTTGGCTTGCAGCATTGATATCTTCATATGTTAGAGCTACGGTACTTCCAGTTTTTCCATTTATTACTCGTATTCCACCAACTGCTGCTTGCTCGGCATACCTTTCCGCAAGCGTTGCCGCATCATCTGCACGATCTGCTTCCTGAGAAGAGCGGTTTGTGTGTTCTGCGGCAGCTAAGGCAGATATTTCTGCCTGATCCCGAGCCGATTTAGCTTCCTGAGCAGACTCTTGAGCCATCCACTTCGCACCTAAAAGATCATTTACAAAGTCAGTTGGGTTGGCTTCTGTTTCTGGAACGCGCACCGAACGATCCATTTCTTCGCGAAATTCCTGTTCGACCAAGACAGCTCGATCAAAGGCTTTTTCAATTGTTTCAGGGAAAAATCCGCCATTATTGACCAAGTCCATTTCTTGTGTTAACGGCGTCTTACGGAGTAAAGCTACCTTCCAGCCAGTAGCTAATGGATTCCCTACTACAGGATAACAAATCACTTTTTTCAACATATCCACTCGATAGCCTGAATGAATCTGCTTTACTTGTCCTTCTGGCGAGGATACAAAAATGCTCACATGATCCTCATGATTTAACGAAAATGTATAGGGCCAATTACGAGTTATACCATCTGATAAATACAAATTTTTTGTATGAGTTGCTGATACAGTCAATTCCTCTTTCCTCCATTCCTCAGTCTCGCATAGTTACCTTCCTTAGTCCCTCCAAAACTAAGGATATAAAACCTTCTATGTATTCACACAACAACCTGCCAAAGTTCACACATTTTCAAACTTTATTTATCATTTATTTAAATAAAACGAATGCAGGCAAAATAAGCTAAATTTCGTGGTCTGTTTTCGTTTGCGGTAGGAACAACACGAGATGCGTCAAAATCCGCACCTTGATTTGTCTTTACAGTCGCATCTCCATAGCTTCCACAAGCTTTACCTGCATTCGCCAACGCGCCACCAGTACTAAAATATCTAGTATCAGTAATACCGCTCCACCAACCAGTAATATTCCGAATCGCATCGCCCTGAGAAATACCAAGGGTTCTTCCGGTATCTGAGCCACGTCCATCGTCAACTACTCGCAGAAACTCAGACCTCAGATCAGGAAGTCTAAACGTCGTATTTCCATTACCTGAACCAAAGAGACCGCTCTTTCCAGCACTCCAATCAGTTTCACTCACTACGAGTTGGCTTCTTTCGGCCCAATTCCATAGGGCCGAGTAATTACCACGTGAAACTAAAGAGCCATCTAGTTTTAACTCACAGCTCTTAACCGTCATGGCTGGAAAACGGATATCGCCGATATCGCCCACACCATCATGGATATGATTTACATCAGCTGCTCCCACATCTGAGGGCTGCAATACTACATTTCCTTTTTTTCCATTAACACTGGAAACTGGATAATTAGGTTCTGGTACATGGATTTCAACTTTTGTTTCTGTACAAGCAACAGTCGCACTCCCTGTCCCAGTTACCTCACTAATCGCTCCAACATCTTCTGCTTTCAAGAGGACATTACCACTCATACCATTCACACTACGAACTCCACCAGTTGAGGCTTGTTCAGCAAAAACCTCGGCTTGATTCGCCGACTCTTTTGCACGTTCAGCTTCTTGAAAGGATCGATCAGCTTCTTCCTTGGATAAAGACGCAGACATTTCTGCCTGGCCTTGAGCTCCTTGAGCTTCACCAGCAGCTTGTTGTGCTGCGCTCTTCGCTCCTAAGAGCTCACTCACAAACTCTGTAGGATTGGCCTCTGTTTCCGGTACTTTAACGGTCCGATCAATTTCTTCTTGAAATTCCTGTTCGACTAATACGTCACGATCAAAAGCACTCTCGATAGTCTCCGGAAAGAAGCCACCATTATTTACCAAATCCATCTCTTGTGCAAGTGGTGTTTTGCGAAGTAGAGCAATCTTCCATCCTCTCGCTAAAGGTTCATTTTCTATCGGATAGCGAACATATCCCTCCAACAAATCAACTTGGTACTCACTGCATATCTGAGTAATTTTTCCATCCGGAGACTCTAGAACAATCCGGATATGATCTTCGTGATTCAAGGAAAAAGTATAGGGCCAGTTTCGGGTCGTACCATCTCCGATATAAATATTTTTTGTGTGTCTTGCTGATACAGTCACGACTTTTCTCCTTTTATAATTGAATAAAACAAATCACCATCCAATGCTTTGCTTTATTCAGTTTTTTCATTCTTTTTTCTTTGATAAAAATAGTGAAAAGGTTCTCCGAATACACCGTAAGGGCGAGCTTCTCGTATCTCAAATCCATTTATTCGTAACCAAGCAATTGATTGAGTATTACGGCAATCAACCCAGTTCACCAATGAAGAGTATCTCGTCAAAAATTCTTGAATAATTTTTCGAGTATTTCGCGCAAATGAAACCCCAATCTCATCCAATTGATCTGTGGCAAGCATCCAAATGCCCCCTTGATTGCTTAAACGAGAAAGTAAACAGACTCCAAAGATAACGACAACCTTTTCTTTCCATACGACGCTATAAGTCTCTTCAGAATTATTAAATGCGGCCCAGAATCCGGCTTCTCCATCCATTCCATAAGCCGACCATATTTCTCTTCGATCGGCCTTTCTCAAACGAGTTGCAAGCCAATCTCCGTCCCTTTTCGTCGCAGGGCGAATTTCGATTGTCCCATTTCGATACCAACCGATCATACTTCTACCCACCCAATACAATTTCTGGAATAATTGCGAGCAATGTAAAAGGCAAAGGATCTTCCTGACGAATTAATATTCGACCATCATCATTGTATCCACTTGGCGGACGGATCGTCTTATCACCACTAAAAAGTCGCATCGGACCTCCATAATCATCCCCAGTATGCCACTGTAAATCATCTAATTCACCATCGCCGCTTGCTCCAATTTTTCCGCCACAAGACTCTAAAACTCGGATGGAAACTCTTGGAATTTTCTTTTTCTTTCCTTGTACAGTTCCTGCACTTGTTTGAACCTCAAGATTCAGCGTTTCCAGCTCCGAAACGTAAGGTAGCCCTATTTGAACATTTTTTGCCGAAATCATTAATTCAATTCCCCAGGTTTTCTGCCCATTTATCTCCAATTGTTGGACCACTTGTTGAGGTTGAATACAACCATCTGCCACGATCCCTATCGTTTTTTCAGCAAGATGATCCAGTCCTCCAATTTTCTTCACTTCAGCTGCTTCGCTCTGCCAGACCACCCCACTATCCAAATAGAAAATATTCGACATCTCTGTTTTTCTCGCACACATTCGCTCTACCAATAATCGTCCATTTCTTCTTACGAGAAGCCACAGATCGTCCTGTTCTCTGCCAGGGATACAGGCAACACTTTCTACTTCTCCTTCTGTCTCGTGGCGGTGCCACGCCCAAATCTCTTGCTCCCGCAAATAAGTGAGGCCTAAAAGGCGTCCATCCTCACGTACGATCCAAACAACCGAATCAGGTTCTTGTTGGTAACTCCAATCAACAAGCTTATGATGTTCAATTAAATGTTTAGCCATCAATGAAATATCAATCCCAGTATAAGCATCAGCTTCAAACGAATAGCCAAGATCCTCTACCGCTCCGCCCATCTCCCGAAGATACAAAATACGATTGCCAATGAGCAATGGATCAAGTTCACTACTTCCTCTATATCCTTGCGGCTTTGCCTCCACACTATTTGGACCAAGTGGTCCTTTTGAAGAACTGATCTTCCATTCACCTGCCTCAGTTAAAGCAATCAAATCGCTTAAACTTGTTAATGAACGTATTCTCCCCACTCGTCTTGCAACTAGACGAATAATAATACTTTCATTATCTTTGATCGGTAGAGACAAACCAAAATGATTATAATCGCCAGTTTGACTCATCCATATCGTACCGGGCTCAGAATTACTGCCGCCAAAACAAAGCCTATCCTGAAAAAAAGTACAGCAACCAGGATAGCCATGTACCTGACTCCAGGCTCCTTCCGCCCATTCTTTGGTCCATTCACTAGATCCAATTATTTTTTCAACCTCAACCTTAACATTTCGCGTATCCACATATTCAATTATTTTTACAAAACTATCATATACCGTTGGTAGTGTCTCTAAAGTCACTACGCCAGCCATGCTCCAATCGCCACCACTTGGCACATCTTGGACAAAAGGAGAGCCGATTACCCTCACTCGCGTGTTTTCCTCTACTTCACCAGATTCTGAATAATTACGATCTTTTTGACTACTAAGAGTGCGCAAAAGAGACCAGCTTTGAGTTAACTCATCATATCGTTCAACTCGGATCGTACCTCGCCAATATCCGCTAGTTTCCAAGTACCATCGACTATGAGCTAGTACTTCCAGTTCCAGTTGCCCTGATTTATTCAATCCTTTTGAGCACTGAGAAGGAATTGAATGCCGTAATTTCCATGTAGCTCCAACATGCTGATCAGAAAAATAATCTTCACTTGATTCAAGCATTCCAATTACTCTTGCATTTTTGGGTTTTGTCCAAGAAATTTCAACAACTCCTTGCGCACCTTGCATCCCACAATTAGTCTCCCCGCCAGAGCCCACGATTCCTTCAATGACTTCCCCTTCTGTCACCGTCAAGTATCCGCCTATCCAGCCCCCAGCCCGCCCTCCGAGGACCACACTGTGACGAATCGCACCGCTTCCGTCAGATATGCCTCCAGTGCCAGCTCCATAGCCACTTCCAGCATAACCTCCTCCTCCTGCTACCACACCGCTTTCAATGAATAGCCCATTGGCTCCCGAACTACAAGCATCCGCTGCACTTGAATATTTCAAATGTTTTATAAAGGGAACTGCTTCATACCCACCTGTCACTTTCAATTCTCCAAAAGAGGATTGCCCACCCCGAGTGAGCCGATAATTATCTCGCTCACCACCGATAGCTGCTGCATCACCTAAAGCTGTACCGCCGATAATCACACCCCCACTCTTAAAGAAGTGATATCCTGCTCCGCCACCGATCATTTGTACTCGGATTTGCGAAACTCCTTCTGGCACGATAAATGTAAATG
>JAGOZY010000008.1 GCA_018058445.1 Negativicutes bacterium
CATCAAAAGAAGTCTCTTTTGTACTTGCCAGAAGTCGATCAATTGCCCACATCAAGTTCACCGCAGTGGGCCTAGCTTCTTTTAATTTATTTGCTTTGAGATGAAATTCATCCCGATTCTCGCTCTGCTTAGCTGCCAGAACAAGGCCAAAAGCAGCTGCGACCCCAATTGCTGGTGCACCTCGAGTTTCAAGTCTTTGAATAGCCTCTCCTACTCGCTCGACAGTGGTGCAAGAAATCCATTCAGTTTTGGCTGGAAGCAAAGTCTGATTGAGTAATAACAATGTTCCATCATCCCAGCGTAATGCTTGCATGTGCGGTTCCTCTTACTTTCCAAAATATTTCAAAAATCCACCATATTCAGATAAAGCATCTGGACAAGCACACTGACCCTTGGGTGCTGGATTCCATTCGTGAATTGCTTTAGATATTAAGTTTTTAAAGTTATTTTGATTATCTGCCATGATTTCAAGGACTTCTTCGTGAGTCAGCGGATTTTCGGAAAGTCCCGTTCCAAGATTCGTTACCATTGAGACTGTTGTATAACACATCTCGGCTTCTCGGGCGAGGGTTACCTCGGGCACGCCAGTCATTCCAACGACAGTACCGCCAATTTGATTATAGTAAGCGACTTCAGCTGCACTTTCAAAGCGCGGACCTTCTGTGCAGACATAGGTACCCATACTGTGATAGTTCAGTTCTTGATCTTTCGCGATCTTAATAAGTAGTTTTTGAAGCTCAGGGCAATAAGGTTTACTCATGTCCGTATGAACCACAGGATGGGGTGGTCCATCAAAAAAAGTATGGTTTCGAACTTTAGTGAAATCCAAAAATTGATCACAAAAAACAAATGTTCCTGGTAAAATATCGCGGCGCAATGAACCGACTGCGGTTGTCGCGATAATACTTTCCACACCAAGACTTTTTAAAGCAAAGATATTTGCCTGATAATTAATTTTGTGAGGGGGAATTTTATGGTCTTTTCCGTGGCGAGTCATGAACACGACTGTTTTATTGTCCATTTTGCCTAAGACGACGACTGTATCACCATAAGGAGTCGCAACAGTTTGCTCGCTCCATTCATCAAAAATTGATAAATCATAAACTCCTGTTCCACCAATAATTGCTAGCATTTTTGATCTCCCTTCAGATAAACCTCTCCTCTTTTTAAATTCCGTATAAAAAGCAAAAATCCTTCCTAAATCCGCTTTATTACGCTTTTTTTCCACACTTTGAGATTCTTTAGAAGGATTTTCGAAAAAGATAGCGAATGATAAGTTGAATAAATATAATTTGAGGGAGAGGATTCAATGTATACAGGTGTAAATCCAGAGGTTATCGGAGTATTTGGCTTGATCATCACAGTATGGGTCTGTGGACTGGAGCAACTTGGATTTGGAATGAAAGGAGCAGATCATCAAAAAGTAGCTAAAACCCTTGCAATGGTTGCGTTTTGGTTTGGTGGTGTCGCTCAACTTTTCACTGCAGTGTCTTTATATTTGACAAATGTCCTAAAAGATCCAGGGATTAGCATTTATCTGGCTACAATTTTTGCCGATTATGGACTGTTCTGGATTGTTGTTGCATGTTTTTGGTGGTTTGGCGGCGAGAAAAAACAACTGGCCCACTTCTTTGTCGTTCAGCTTTTAATTTCTCTGTGCTTTACTTATGTCGCTTTCGTAAAAGGTTTATTCCCACTCAATTACTGCTTGTTATTTATTGACGGACTTTTCTTGGTTCTACCATTCCTCTACTACGGAGTCATGCCAGTCGTTCTCGGACGAGTTGCTGGTGTCTTAAATATTCTAATCGGAATTGCAGCAGTACCTCTTTTCTTAAAACAACTACTTCTAATCTTAAAATAATATAAAGCAAAAGCTCCTTGCTACTTTTGTAGCAAGGAGCTTTTTTTATTTATTGTTGTGATCCAGTTTAGCGAGAACTTCTTCATAGTTCATACTGCGAGTATGAGCTGTATGACTCCACTCTTTGCGATTTCGGTGTAAAAATCCCATACAAGTAATTGGAATCCAGCTATAAACAAATAACGGGTATAAGATAAAATAAAACCAGCACCGATAAGAGACTTTCATCTTCCAGAGAACAATCATCGGCAGTCCATATTGGCTTAATAAAAGAAGGCCCCAGAAAAAGATCGGCATCAAGCTAAAAACATTTGTGTAGAAAGGAAATTGGGCATTGATAATTGCTAGTATCATGATGAGCGTTGAAGAAAGTAAAAAATAAGGTTGTAATAGATGGATAATTCCATCTAGGATATATAATTTTCTCTGCTTGAATCCCTCAAGAAAAAGTCTTGGGATATAACGATGAGCAACATCGAAATGTCCTTGAGACCAACGTTTTCGCTGTTTCCAAGATTGCCAAAACGTAAGTGGCTTTTCATCATAAACAATTGCATCATGGTTCCAGGAAGTCTTAGTGCCTTCGACAAGAACTTTCATGGTAAACTCCATGTCTTCGACCAGTGAAGTTGCGCCCCAACCAAATCTCTGTAAAGTCGCGAAAGAGATGCACATTCCTGTCCCGCCTAGTACGGCTGAAAGTCCTAAACGATATTTGGATAAACTCCAAAGGTGATTCACAAGCCAAAAGGCAATGGCAAAAGTACCGGAAATCCAAGTGTCATTCGGGTTTTTCGCATCAATAAAACCTTGGATTACCTCTTCGCCTTGCTCAAGGCGACTATTCATTTCGGTTAAAAATCGAGGATGTACAAGGTTGTCTGCATCAAAAAAGACAACTGCATCGTAAGTTTTTTCTAGTTTAAAAAGATTATTGAGCATCCACTCGACTGCGTAACCTTTTCCCCGTTCGGTTTTATTCGTTCGTTCATAAACAATGGCTCCGGCATTTCTCGCTAATTCAGCTGTACTATCCGTACAATTGTCTGCTACTACATAAATGTCGTAAAGTTCTTTGGGATAATCAATGATCTTCAAGTTTTCAACAAGATGTTCAATGACTTGCTCTTCGTTGTGAGCAGCAACTAAAATTGCAAAGCGATGTTTAGGAGTCAGAAACTTTACCTCTTTTTTAGGTATAAAACCCAAAAGAGCGGTTATCAAAACGTATGCGCTAAAAATCAGCAGAATAATCTGCAGGGGAACCAGTATATAATCCAAGGGATAATGCATGGAACATAGCTCCTTTATCGGTTCTTAACGGACAAGCAATGTGTTTAAAATACCAAATGCCATATAAGAGAAGAAAATTGCAAAGCCGATTGCCTGCCAAGACATATAAACAAGACCGATGGAGATAAAAAGCGACAGGCCAAGGGCAAGTTTATTTATTGGGAAATCTTTTCCTTTAAAATCAGGATAACGGAAAGAACTTACCATAAGTGGTCCCCACAGACATAAAAAAACAAGTGCAATTAAAGGAGAGAAATTCAACTGGCTGATTACATAAGTTGCAACTAAACAGCCACCTGTTGGAATTGGCATTCCGAGAAAATATCCTTCAATTTCATCAACCATTACATTAAAGCGAGCTAACCGAAGAACCCCACAAAGTGCAAACAAAAGCATACCGACGATACCAACCAGTCCAAATTCTTTTAAACCAGCGAAATGATACATCAAATAGGCCGGAGCAACACCGAATGAAACTGCATCACATAATGAATCGAGTTCTTTGCCAAACTCACCGCTAATTCCTAGCGCACGAGCTGCACGGCCATCTAGGCCATCTGCGACAAGTGAGCCAATAATTGCCCACGCTGCCCAATAGTAGTGACCTTCGGCAGTCCAAAAAATTGCCATAATTCCCAAGGCCAGATTAATTAGAGTCAGTCCATTTGGTACCCAACTTTTCATTCTTCTATCCTTCCAATAATAGTCGTGCCGCCTTTTACTCGGTCTCCCGGCTTGACTAAAATTTGCACATGCTCTGGAACAATTAATTCTGTGCAAGACCCGAATTTAATAAGACCATATCTTTCGCCTCTTTCGAGATTGTTACCAAGGGTGACCCAAGAAACAATTCGGCGGGCTAAGAGTCCAGCGATTTGAATTACGACCACTTTAAGATGTTTGTTTTCAATACCAATTGCGTGTCGCTCATTTTCAAAAGTGGCAACGGTCTTGTAAGCTGCTTTGAATCGTCCGACAAAATATTCTTGAAATTTAATTTCACCACTGATTGGGCTACGATTGACATGAACATCCAAAACCGAAAGAAAAATAGTAACTTTCTTTGCTTTCTGGTTTAAAAATTGATCTTCCATCAATTCTGTCACAGCCATGACTTTTCCATCAGCTGGGGATACCAAGATTTTCTCATCTTCAGTGATTTTTCGTTCTGGATTTCTAAAGAAAAATGCCATAAATGCAGCTAAAAAGCCTGGGATAAGCATCCAATAAGGATGAAATAATGCTCCAACTAAGAAAGTTAAAGCAAGGAATGTTAAGACAAACGGGTATCCTTCACGGACGATGGGTATTTTTCGCAACCCATTCTCCTCCTCTAGTGCTTTAGTTTAAAACGATTAATGCCACTACCTAAGTATTATAATATGCTGATCAAGCCTTGTCCAATTTTTTCGAGCCTTTTACCTTGAAAATAAACTGTGGTATTGCAAGCATTCGACGCCAACGCGAAGGTTGACACAAAAGCCGATAGAACCATTCCAAGCTGTTTTTTTGCATCCACAAGGGAGCCCTGGTTACCCGATCGGCCATAACATCAAAGGATCCCCCTACTCCTACGCGAAGAGAAGGGATCAATTCGTTTTTATATTTATCAAGCCATTCCTCTTGTTTCGGTACTCCAAGAGCAACAAAAAGAATTTGTGCGCCTGATGTATTTATTTTTTTGAGAAGAACAGTTTCGTCATTCGAAGCCAAAAACCCGTCTTGTATACCGGCGATCCTTAAGCCCGGATATTTTGCTATCATTTTTTTTGCAGCTTCTTCTGCGATCTCGGGCGCTCCACCAAAGAAAAAGACGGGGATTTGTTTTTGCGCAGACAAGTTCAAAATTCGGTGCGCCAGATCAATACCAGCGACTCGCTCAGGAAGAAAACTGCCAAGTTCTTTGGCAGCCCAAACCACTCCAGCTCCATCGGCGACAACTAAATCGGCACTTTGGAGACTGGAGTTAAGAGATTCACTCGTTTGAGCTTGCATGAGCATTTCAGCATTTGCAGTAATGATTCGAAATGGATGTTTCTCTTCAATCGCGCGAAAGGCTCTTTGGGCAGCTTGCTCTTCCGTCACAACATCGATGGGAATATTTAAAATACGAAGTCGCTCCATCTTTATCTATTCGTTCCTTTCTGAAAGAAAGTACAAAAGCGATTACAGACTATAGTTAGGTGATTCTTTGGTAATAACAACGTCATGAGGATGGCTTTCTTTCAGGCCAGCGCCAGTGATACGTAAGAATTTGGTTTTAGTTTTCATCTCTTCGATATTTTTTACGCCACAATAACCCATTCCGGCTCGTAGACCACCAATTAACTGGAATATCGTGTCCGAAATACTCCCTTTAAATGGAATTCGACCTTCGATTCCTTCGGGTACGAGTTTTTCCATATTTTCTTGGAAATAGCGATCTTTACTTCCGTCAGCCATCGCCCCAAGTGAACCCATTCCTCGATAAGCTTTATAGCTTCGTCCTTGATAAATAATCGTTTCGCCAGGGCTTTCTTCTGTACCAGCAAATAGATTTCCAAGCATAACCGTACTCGCACCAGCCGCAATTGCTTTGGCGATGTCACCAGAATATTTGATGCCTCCATCAGCGATGATTGGAATTCCGAATTTATCGGCTGCTTTTGCACATTCATAAATTGCCGTAATTTGTGGAACACCAATTCCTGCGACAACACGAGTCGTACAAATCGATCCAGGTCCAATACCAACTTTGAGTGCATCGGCCCCTGCTTCAATTAAGTCAACTGCCGCTTCCGCAGTTGCGATATTTCCAGCAATGACGTCTAAGGTTGGATAATGCTTTTTGATATCTCGAACTGCGTCCAGAACTCCACGCGAATGTCCATGGGCAGTATCAACGACTAACACATCTAATTTTGATGCGACTAAGGCAGCAATTCGAGCGTTCATATCCGCACCAATTCCGACAGCGGCTGCCGCTAGCAGACGACCTTTAGAGTCTTTAGCTGAGAAAGGATATTTTTGAGTTTTTTCAATATCTTTAATCGTAATAAGACCTTTAAGAACATTATTTTCGTCAATTAAAGGAAGCTTTTCAATCCGATGACGCCAGAGAATATCTTTTGCCTCTTCTACCGAAGTTCCGACAGGAGCTGTAACCAAGTTTTCTTTTGTCATCACATCAGCAATAATTTTACTTAGGTTCGTTTCAAATCGCAGATCTCGATTGGTAAGAATACCAACGAGTTTTCCGTTCTCATCTGTGATGGGTACGCCGGAAATGCGGTAGCGCTCCATTAGGTAAGTGGCATCTTGCAGAGTATGTTTCGGCGATAAGAAAATCGGGTCAACAATGATTCCGTGCTCAGAGCGTTTTACTTTGTCTACTTCTTGAGCTTGTTTTTCAATCGACATATTTTTATGGATGACGCCCAGTCCACCCTCTCTTGCCATCGCAATGGCCATGCGGGCTTCAGTAACAGTATCCATACCAGCGCTTAGCATTGGAATATTTAATCTAATATTTTTGGTGAGAGAAGTCCCCAATTCCACTTCTCGTGGAAGAATCTCTGATTTGGAAGGAATCAGCAATACGTCATCAAAAGTTAACGCCTCAGTACCAAATTTACTCATAAGTTTTTCTTTCTCCTCTCGCCTTCTTATAATAACTTTTCTCTTTAGCATACCATAAACACAAACTCTTTTCCACTATTTAATGCTGAACTTGTTCATTTAACCACTGCCCAAATCGTCGCTTCATTTCTTTTACTAATTCGTCCCATTTTTCTGGTTCTGATAAAATCTTCAAAGCCATCGCTCTCGTAAGTTTTAAGAGATCAATATCCATCAGTAAATCAGCGATTTTGAGCTCAGGCATTCCATGTTGGCGTTCGCCAAAAAAGACACCGGGACCGCGAAGTCTGAGATCTTCTTCGGCAAGTAGAAATCCATCGGATATTTTTTCCATTGCCATCAATCGATCGTTATCTTTTTGGCTTGAAATCAGTATGCAGTAGGAATGATTTGCACCACGACCTACCCGGCCACGAAGCTGATGCAATTGAGAAAGGCCAAATCGTTCGGCATTTTCCACGATCATGATCGTAGCATTAGCGACGTGGATGCCAACTTCGATGACGGTTGTCGCGATAAGGACTTGGATATTTCCCAGAAGAAAGTCTTCCATAATTTGATTTTTTTCTTTACTAGAAAGCTTGCCGTGGAGGATTCCAATACGAACATTATCTTGCCAAAGGGACGAAAGCTCTAATGCGAGATTTTCAATCGATTGCAAAGAGTTTTCAAGATTGTCATCAATCGTTGGTGCGACAATATAAGCTTGTTCACCTTTGGTGATTTGCTGGGCAACAAACCCATAGATTTTCGAGCGACTTTCGCTACTTCGAATAAATGTGCGGATGGGTTGTCTACCCGGTGGTAATGTATCGATCGTGCTTACGTCAAGGTCACCATAGAGAGTGAGGGCTAGAGTTCGTGGGATTGGCGTCGCAGTCATGACAAGGAGGTCTGGTGACTGTCCTTTAGACTGCAACAAACTCCTCTGCTCTACTCCAAATCGGTGCTGCTCATCGGTAATCACAAGGCCTAATGCTGAAAAAGCAACTTCCTTTTGGATCAGCGCGTGTGTGCCAATGAGTATCTGCAGTTCCCCAGTTTTAAGTTCAGAGTGAAGGGCTAGTCGTTCTTTGGCTGTTGTGCTACCAATCAAAAGGCCAATTTTTATGGGCAAATCAGCAAAAAGAATTTGCAAGTTTTGATAGTGCTGCTTCGCTAGAATTTCCGTAGGAACCATGAGTGCCCCTTGAAAGCCATTTTCGACAGCTTTTACGAGGGCAAGAGCGGCGATAACCGTTTTACCCGATCCAACATCTCCTTGTAAAAGTCGTTGCATAGGTTTCGGATTTTCCATATCTAGCTCTATTTCGGCCCAGGATCGCTTTTGAGCGGCGGTTAGCTTAAAGGGAAGCAACTTCTTGAGCTTCGCTACAAGCGCGCCACTACGATCGTATTTGATCCCCAATGGATGCAATTTTTCTTGGTGAGACCGTCGATATAGTAAAGCCAATTGAAGAAGCAATAATTCTTCATAAGCCATTCGGTGACGAGCTTTGTATAACTCAATCTCAGACGTTGGGAAATGTATTTCATTAAGTGCATCCATACGTGGAAGTAATTTCTGCTCTTTTAAAAAAGCATTCGAAAAAAAATCATTCCACTGATATTTGGTTAAAGCCTCTTTTAGTAAAGGATGAAACCAGTGCATTTTTAGCTTTTGTGGCATCGGATAAACTGGGATCAAACCAGTCATCTCATTTTCTGCCAAATCACGCGTAATGATTTTCGGATGTGAGATCGACCAAGCACTACCTTTTGCCGAAAGTTTCCCCTGAAAATGAATTTCCTGCCCGAGAGAGAATCGATTTTTTTGAAAAGGCTGATTAAACCAAAAAAGTGAGAGCACGCTTTCATTCACCTGGATAGTAATTTTTAGCACATGAGATTGACGTCGTGGCCGATATTGTTGAACTTGGCAAATGATGCCAGTTGATTCAACAATCATTCCTTCTTCCCAGGCATAGGTATTTTCGCCTTCCTGAAAGGCGTCATAGCGTCTAGGGAAAAAATGAACTAAATCCTCTAAACTAAAAATATTCTCTTCCCCGAGTAATGCTAGTCTTTTTTTACCAATACCTTTTAATTGAGCTAATTCGTTTTTCACTTCTGTTGCCATCTTCTCACCTCGGTTTACAGGAAATTTTGTAAAAAACTCCCGGCTCATAACAAGCCGGGAGTTTTCAATTATTCTTGTGTCGCAGCCGCAGCTTCGCTTTTAAGAATTTCTTTGCGTGACAAATTAATTCGACCTTGACGATCAATCTCGATCACTTTAACAGTGATTTCGTCGCCAACTTTGACAACATCTTCTACCTTCTCCACTCGATCTAAGGCAAGCTGTGAGATATGTACAAGACCATCTTTACCAGGTAGCAGTTCAACAAAAGCGCCAAATGCCATGAGTCGAGCTACTTTTCCGGTATAGATTTCGCCAACTTGAACTTCTTTTGTCAGGCTTTCGATCATTTTTCGGGCTTTTTCTCCACTTTCTGGATTAACAGCACCAATAAATACACGGCCATCATCTTCTACATCAATTTTAGCGCCGCTTTCTTCAACGATCTTCTTGATCATTTTTCCACCCGGACCGATAATGTCGCGGATTTTGTCTGGATCAATTTTAAGTTGAATGATTCGTGGAGCAAAAGGTGACATCTCTTCGCGAACTGATGGTAACGCAGAAAGCATTTTATCAAGAATGAACAATCGTCCAGCGCGAGCTTGCTCAAGTGCACTTTCCAGAATTTCACGATTAATTCCATGAATTTTAATATCCATCTGAATCGCTGTAATTCCATCTTTAGTACCGGCGACTTTAAAGTCCATATCGCCAAGAGCATCTTCCATTCCTTGAATATCCGTCAGAATCGTATGATGATCGCCATCTTTAACAAGTCCCATCGCAATACCAGAGACTGGAGCTTTGATAGGCACTCCTGCATCCATGAGAGAGAGTGTGCTACCGCAAACACTCGCCATTGATGAAGATCCATTCGACTCTAAAATCTCGGATACCACACGAATGGTATAAGGGAATTCAGTTTCTGATGGAATAACAGGAACTAAAGCTCGCTCAGCCAGTGCACCATGCCCGATTTCTCGGCGACCTGGTGAACGCATCGGACGAGTCTCTCCTACGCTATAAGATGGGAAATTGTAGTGATGCATATAACGTTTGGATGTTTCTGGGCCGATTCCATCAAGCATTTGATCTTCACTCAGTCCACCAAGAGTTGTGATTGTTAATGCTTGAGTTTGACCACGAGTAAACAATCCAGTTCCGTGAGTTCGAGGAAGAACATGAGTTTCACACGCAATTGGACGAATCTCAGCAAGCCCTCGTCCATCTGGACGAATTTTATCATGAGTGATCATTTTTCGGACAATGTCTTTGAGCATTTTACCAAAAACATAACCGATATCTTTTTTATTCTCTGGATATTCTTCCAGGAATTTAATCATGACTTCTTCTTTTACTACACGAATATTTTCTTCGCGAAGTAATTTATCTGGATTAGCAACCGCTTGTTTGAGATCATCATAAGCAAAAAGCTGAATTGCTTGTTGAAGTTCTGTTGGCGGTTGATACTCTTTCAGAGTCTTTTTAGTTTTACCGACTTGAGCGATGATTTGCTCTTGAAAAGCAACAATTTCTTTGATGACTTCATGACCATGAAGAATACCGTTCAAAACAATCTCTTCAGAAAGTTGCTCGACTCCAGCTTCTACCATCAAGATTGCTTCTTTGGTACCAGCAACGACCATATTTAATTCAGTCACTTTAAGTTCTTCATCTGTTGGATTGATCACATAGTTGCCATCAATATAGCCAACGCGAACTGCACCGACAGGACCTTCAAATGGAACATCTGAAATTCCTAGCGCACACGAAGCACCGATAATCGCAGAGACATCTGGCGCAGCATTTGGATCAATCGACATGACTGTTGCAACCACTTGAACATCATTTCTGAAGTTCTCGGAAAAAAGTGGGCGGATCGGACGGTCAATCAAGCGGCTTGCTAAAATAGCAGTTTCCGGTGGGCGACCTTCTCGTTTAATAAATCCTCCTGGGATTTTTCCAGCTGCATACATTTTCTCTTCATAGTCAACTGTCAGAGGGAAAAAATCAATTCCTTCCCGCGGTGAATCCGAGGCAGTCGCTGCAACGAGAACTGCTGTATCACCATACCGAATCATTACCGAGCCACCTGCTTGCTTGGCGAACTTCCCAGTTTCGACTTGGAAACGGCGTCCAGCCAATTGCATTTCAAAGGTTTGCATTTTCTTGACCTCCTACCTATTTAACGCACTCATGAAGAAGAAGCGGGGATACCCCGCTTCGACAAATTATTTACGCAGATTTAATTTTTCGAGCAGGGCACGATAGCGATCAAGGTCTTTACTTTTCAGGTAGTTCAACAATCCGCGACGTTGACCAACTAATTTTAGAAGTCCACGGCGGGAGTGATGATCTTTTTTGTGCACTTTAAGATGCTCTGTTAAGTAGATGATACGATTGGTTAAAATCGCAATCTGTACCTCGGGAGATCCTGTGTCACCTTCGTGGCGACGATTATCGACGATAATTTCCTGCTTTTTTTCAATAGTTAACATGTTTTTTTCCTCCAATTCTTCATGCACCGCCCTCCCAGAACATCGTTGGAAAATCGATCTTCCGCGGGGGGGTAAACACTCTTAAACAGAATACCATAATACGCCTATTCTGTAAAGAATAGTGTCATAAAATCCCTTTAGTTTTTACTTTGTATTTCATCTGCTAGCTTCGCAATTTCTTGCGAGGTAAAATCATAAGTCTCTTCGCAAAAATGACAGCGTAATTCTGTATTGTCATCTTCATTTGCAATTGTTCTAAGTTCGTCTTTTCCAAGTGAAATGAGCCCCTGCTCCATTTTCTCGCGACTGCATGAGCAAAAGAATCCAACAGGCTGGGCTTCCAAAGATTCATAGGGAAGTCCGCCGAAAATAAAGCTAATGATCTCTTCGAGCGTATTGCCTTCAGTAATCATCTGACTAATTGGTGGCAGAATGAACACGTTTTTTTCAATTCGTTCAAGAGTTTCATCCGACGCGCCTGGTAAAGCCTGGATGAAAAATCCACCTGCTG
>JAGOZY010000175.1 GCA_018058445.1 Negativicutes bacterium
ATATGAATCTAGTGAAGCAAGCTTTAAACCAGCTGTTAATAAAGGAGAATATTGATTAGTGAAAGCCAGAGAATGGGATCTTCAAGTACTCAATGATGTGATTGATAAAGGTGCGTACGCAAATATCGCGCTTGATCGTCAACATCGCAAGCTTCCACTGACCGGGCCAGAGCGTGGATTTGCAGTGGAACTAACCCGTGGAACAATCAAAGCTTGGGGGACGCTCGATTGGATGTTGCAGTTCTATTTAAGTCGTCCACTGAAAGATATTCCAGCCCCCATTTGCAATATTTTGCGGATGGGGTTTTTCCAATTATTTTTTATGGAGAAGATTCCACCTTCGGCAGCTTGCAATGAAGCGGTCGAACTTGCCAAAAAATATGGTCATGCTGGAACTGCTGGGCTAGTAAACGGAGTGCTAAGAACCGCTCTGCGAAGTCCAGAAAAAATCCAGTGGCCAAATGAAGACCAAGATCCTGCATCTTATTTAGCAAGAAAGTACTATCATCCGGTATGGCTTGTAAAAGAATGGATCAGTGAACTCGGGATTGAGGAGTGTCGGGAACTTTTAGAATTTAATAATTTACCGCCTGTTCTTGCATTACGTACGAATACACTAAAAACTTCACGGGAACAAATCATGTCAAAATTGACTGACGAAGGATTTCAGCTAGAAATTTCCCCTTGGACTCCTGAAGGAATCAGGGCTCTTCTCGCACCTCCACTGGGAAGTTCTTATGTGTTGCGAAGTGGTGAAGTGATCATTCAGGATGAAGGGGCGATGATTATTCCCCATCTACTTGAGCCACAAGCCGGCGAACGAGTTTTGGATGCTTGTAGCGCGCCAGGTGGAAAAACAACTCATATCGCTCAACTCATGGAAAATAAAGGCGAAATTATCGCACTTGATATTCATGATCATAAGCTTCTGCTTATCCAAGATAATGCACGTAAGCTCGGTATTGATATCATTAAGCCGCTTTTAGGTGATGCAGCAAATCTACCCGCTGAAATGGAAGAATATGATCGAATTTTAGCTGATGTTCCTTGCTCAGGCTTGGGAACGATTCAACGTCGAGCTGACACTCGGTGGCGAAAATCGCTTCATACGATTAAAGATCTACCCAAATTGCAAATGGACATTTTAAATTCCTGTGCAATCAAACTGAAGCCAGGTGGTCGCTTAGTATATAGTACTTGCACGTTAACTCGTTCCGAAAACGAAGATATTATTGAGAGCTTTCTTGAAAATCATCCCGAATTCTCACTGATCCCAGCAGATACGATTTATCCACTCGCAAACGGCGAGTTTTTGAAACTTTGGCCACATCGCAGTAAAACCGATGGTTTTTTTGCTGCCTGTCTGACGAAAAAGGAAGGGGTATCCTCTTGAACAATACATATTTAGACCGCTATTTTCCTGATCAATTTACCGAGCTTGCTGTTGAAAACGGTTGGCCAAAATTTCGGGGTAAACAAATCTCTGAATGGATCTATAAAAAATACGTCACAAGCTTTGATGAGATGACCAATCTCCCTTTAGCTTTGCGAACCGAGCTGGCGCAAAAATATAAATTAACGCCATTAAAAGAAATAAACTGTCAGATATCGAGGCAGGAAAACACAATTAAATGGCTAAGTGAATTAGAAGATGGAACGCAGATCGAAACGGTTCTGATGCGTCATTCTTATGGCAATAGTCTTTGTATTTCTACGCAAGCAGGTTGTGCAATGGGTTGCAATTTCTGCGCTTCGACGTTAACCGGCTTAGAGCGCAATCTAACCGCTAGTGAGATGTGGGGGCAAGTCCGACTTGCTGAAAGATACCTTCGTAAAGACTCTGCTAAACTTGATTCGTTAGTCGTTATGGGAATAGGCGAACCCTTTCAAAACTTGGAAGAGCTGATTCACTTTTTTCATCTTCTACATGATCCGCAAGGAGCAGATTTTAGCTATCGTCGGATCACCGTATCTACAAGTGGAATCGTTCCTGGAATCCAGGCGCTTGAACGTGAATATATTCCTGTCAGTTTAGCGATTTCGCTTCATGCACCGATAGATACTTTACGAAGTCAATTAATGCCGATCAACCGACAATATCCGATTCGTATCTTACTTGCTGCTGCTGAGTCTTATGCCCAAAAGAGCGGTAGACGAGTGACCTATGAATATTTACTACTGGATCAAATCAACGATCAAATAAGTCATGCAAAAGCTTTGGTCGAATTATTAAAAGGAAAATTAGCTATTGTTAACTTAATTCCTTATAATGAAGTTGCAGAACGCCCTTATAAGCGTTCAACCAATGAAGCGGTTCAAAAGTTTTATAAAATTCTTTCGGAAGAAGGAATTACTGTAAGTATCCGCAGGGAAATGGGACGAGATATTGCGGCCGCATGTGGTCAGCTTCGATTAGGACATTCCTAAGTTGAAAGGGGAGAAAAGCTTTGCAAGGAATTGGAAAAACTGATATAGGTCAGGTTCGCCAAAGAAATGAAGATGCTTTTTCTCTTCATTTACCAATTTGGGCAGCTGTCGCTGATGGAATGGGCGGCCATCTGGGTGGTGAGCAAGCCAGCAACCTCGCGATTCAATCACTTGAGGATGAGTTGTTGCCTCAAAATCAGCCAAGCGACGGTCAAATAGATTCTTGGATTGCTTCGGCGATCGAAGATGCTAATTCGCTTGTTTATAAGCATTCGCTTGATAATCCAGAGCTTGCGGGAATGGGAACAACCCTAAGTCTCATTTATTTTTCTAACTCCCGAATGTACTGGGGGCATATTGGAGACTGCCGCATTTATCTCTATCGAGACAACACACTTCGGCTTCTTACCAAAGACCATGCTTTAGTCGGAAAAGAAGGACATAGTAGCAATATTCTCACCCGTGCGCTTGGTGTCGGCCAATATATCAAAGTCGATACGGGTTCTCTTGCTGTATTTCCAGGAGATCACCTTCTGGTATGTAGCGATGGACTCCATGGATTCGTTGAAAATAACGATCTTAAGAACACATTTGACAGCTTAAATGGAAAACCAAATGCAATCTTAGATTCTCTTTTTGAAAAAGTAAATCAGCAAGGTAGTCGAGATAATTTAACTGCCGTATGCTGGCTTGTCGAATAATGCTAAAGATACAGGAGGATCAGCTATGCAGGATTTAGTCCTGAATAATCGTTATAGAATCGAAAAACTCATCGGCCAAGGCGGAATGGCTGATGTTTATTTAGGGCGCGATACTTTGCTTGATCGTCTTGTCGCGATTAAAGTTCTTCATCCTGATTTAGCAAATGATCAAACCTTTATTGAAAATTTTAGGCGTGAAGCTCGGGCAGCTGCAAAACTAGTTCATCCTAATATTGTTGGCATTTATGACGTCGGCGAAGACCAAGGATTTCATTATATTGTGCTTGAATATGTACCCGGGCATACTTTAAAAGATGAGCTTGAAGCAGGAGACCTTACACCGAAACAAGCGCTTTCAATTGCACTTGATGTCGCCGAAGGCCTTCAAGAAGCCCATCGACACGGTTTTATCCATTGTGACATTAAGCCTCAAAATATTCTTTTGCTTCCTTCAGGTATTGCCAAAATTACGGATTTTGGCATTGCACGATTGACAACGAGCACTTCTACATTGGTTTTTGGAAACCAAGACATCATGGGAACTGCCCACTATCTTTCGC
>JAGOZY010000176.1 GCA_018058445.1 Negativicutes bacterium
TGAACTTCATGGAGTCGCTGTAAAAGAAAAAGATCTTAGCGCTCAGATCTTCTTGAACTGGTTTATCACAGAGCAAGATGAAGAAGAAGCAAATGCAAACTAGATTGTGGATCAACTTAAATTAGTTGGAACTAATGTGGGTGGCTTGATGGTTCTCGATAAAGAGTTGGGAGCTCGCCAATAAGAATAGAACTAAAAAGCCTGCGTAATTGCAGGCTTTTTTCTATATTTGCAGGAGTTTTGAGGCTTTCCAAGAAATTTAAGTAAGTAGAGAAAATCTTAGTTCTGAAGGAGAAACCAATGATAATTGGAATCGGGATTGATATTATTGAAATAGCCCGTATTGAAAAAGCACTTGCAAGTGAGCGATTTATTGCCAGAGTTTTTACAGATTCTGAGCGGGCTTATTGTGAATTGCGCCCTCGGCATCGTAGTGCCGCCTATGCGGTGCGTTTTGCCGCTAAAGAGGCAGTGATGAAGGCATTGGGCTGTGGCTGGTCTGGTGGCAACTGGCGTGACATCGAAGTAGTTAGACCTGCTGAAGGGCCGCCGACGATCGTACTTCATGGGCTGTATTTGAAAGAATCTGAAAAACTTGGCGTTCAAAAAATTCTTCTGTCTTTAAGTCATAGTGAAACGATGGGAACAGCTCAAGTTATTTTGTGTCAGAATTAGTACATTTGTTGAAATTATGGGGTTTCACCCCTGAAAATGTGTTAAAATAGAGTGTATAACTGAGCTTGGAGTAAAAGAATATGAAGCGTTTTATCGGAATTTTATCAGTGCTATTAATTGTGATCGGCCTCTTCTTTTTTATTGAGGAAACGCCACAAACGATTAAACCTCATTCAGGTGAACTTGTTTTTCAGGTTTTTGATGTTGGACATGGGGACGCATTGCTTTTGCGAACGGAAAGACAAACTGTACTTGTGGATACCGGCCGCCGCGAAATTGAAGGGGTGTTAATTTCCAATCTTCAAAAACTGGGTGTGGAGAAAATCGATATTCTTATTTTTTCTCACGCTCATGGGGATCATACAGGTAACGGTGCGGCTATTATTGAATATTTTCCGGTGGGCAAAGTATATGAAGGTCCAGGCCAACCGCCATCGCCACTGGTCAAAAAATATCATGATGCCATGGAAAAGCGAGGAGTTTCGCTTGTTATTCCTAAAGCAGGGGATCGAATTGATCTAGGCGGGGGAGCCGAACTTGAATTTTTAACTCCACTCCCTGGATTTACCGCGCCGGAAGTTAAAAAAAATCTGAATAATTCATCCATAGTTGCTCGGGTCACTTTTGGTCAAATTCACATGCTACTCACCGGCGATATGGAAGAAGAACTTGAGAACGAGTTGGTCAAAAAATATCCAAGTAAGTTACAGGCACAAATACTGAAATCGCCTCATCATGGCAGTGCGAGTTCATCCACAGTTCCCTTTTTAAAGGCAGTCCGACCGGAGGTTGCTCTCGTTTCTGTATCGGATAAAATGGCCGCTGAGCAATATCATATCAAAATTTTTAAACGGTATGAAGAAATGGGAATTAAGACTTATCGAACGGATACCCAAGATACGATTACTGTAAGAACTGACGGAAAGACCTATCAAATTCATACGGGAAAAGTAGGGGATTTGAAATGAGAGTTTTTGCATACTTAGATCAAATGGATGGGGATTTTGCTCGCTTATTGCTTGACGATGGGGAGACTACTGTTGAGTGGCCTGCTCATTTATTGCCGAAAGACGTTTTGCCTGGTCAATGGCTTTCTCTCACGATGGTCTATGATGCGAAGAAGCAACATGAAGAAGAAGAAATACAGAGATTACAAGTTGAACGCTTGAGAAAGAGGGGAACTTATGAAGAATAAAGAACAGAAATCCACAGTTTTGTTACGTTCTTTTTTTGCTTTATTTTTCGTTGGACTTTTTTGCTTCGGTGTTCAAGGAACAGCGTTTGCTCTGCCTAAAATTCAAGAAGTCCGCTGGGCGGCTCAACCCAACAATTCAAGCGGAGAAAAAGTTTGGCGTTATGTTCTTGATTTTTCTGAGCCGGTAAAGAAAAAGCCCGAAATTTATGGAATGATAGTGAAGTTGCCGGGAGTCGATTTGACTGCCATGCAAGGAAAAAGCTATGGAAGTGGGACTATTCCTAAAATGACAGTCGGTAAAGCCTCTGGGGTTGTGACTCTTAATTTGGAGAATCCACCGAACCGAAATTTTGCTCTGAAAGTATTTGCTCTAAAAGCTGACCCGAAAAGTGGCAAGAAAGAGCGAATTGTTGTTGAAATTACCGAAACAAAAGGCTCCTCACCGTCAACGGGTGGGAGTACTCCTGGTGCGATAACCGGTGGAGCCCCAACTGTGAAGAGCGTGCAAATCAGTGAAAGTGGATATTCAGTCCAACGAATTTCTGTTGATTTAAAACAAGTAGCAACTGTCACTCCGATTTACGATGATGGAGACTCAGGCGTGATGGAAATTCAGCTGTCTGGACTGAAAGCGCCAAGTGGTGATACCAGCTATACCTTCGAAGGGGGCGAATTAGTTCGCCGGGTTCGAGTGCTCGGAACTGGTGGGGAAACTTATCTCGTTTTCCCGATGTCGGTTTATTTTCGCAAGGAAGATATCCGAGTTTCCTATATTCAAGGAGATCCCAAGAAAAAGACATCAACGATTATGAACATCGATATTCGCCGTAAATTACCGGACTACCAATACTCTCTGACCGCAGGCTTAAAAGGAAAGGTCATTGCCATTGACCCAGGACATGGTGGAAGTGATCCAGGGGCTGTAGGGCCATCCGGCATTACTGAAAAGCAAGTGACTCTGGCGATTGCTAAACGACTTGGGGATAAGCTGACTGCCGCAGGAGCCAAAGTATTCTATACCCGAACAACTGATGTCGACGTTGCTCAGCGCAATGCATCAGGGGTTGAAGAACTACATAAGCGCATTGAAGTCGCGCATAAAAACAAGGCAGACATATTCATTAGCATTCATGCGGATTCATTTACCTCGGCAAGTGCAGGTGGTAGTTCCGCTTGGTACTATGAAAAAAACAAATATGACCAAATGTTGACTACGGCGATTGGAAAGAATGCAATTCCTGCTGGTGGGCTTCAAGATCGTGGAGTTCGGGAGGCAAATTTCTATGTTCTAAAAAATAGTTGGGTTCCTTCTACTTTGTTTGAAGTTGCGTTTATAAGTAATCCAAACGAAGAGCGCTTACTGACCCAAGCTGTTTTCCAAGATAAAATCGCTCAGGGTCTCTATAAGGGAATTGAAGAATACTTTAGAAAAGCAAGTGGAGGACAATGAACATGATTAAAAAAATAAAGTGGTCACTTTTTGCCCTCCTGATGATATTTGCAACGGCGGCTTGTACACCGGATTTGCCAGATACTGGAACGAGTGGAACAGGGGCAAAAGATCAACCCGAGAAAATAGTGGTAATGCTTTTTTATCCAACGAAAGATGCTCTTAATTTGGAAACAGAAACGCAAGAAATTGTTAAAGAAGAAAAATGGCTTGAAAAGGCATTGCTTCTTCTTCAAAAACAACCGAAAAATACAAATTTAGTTCCAGCAATTCCTGAGGGAGATTGGCTTCGCTCGATTAAAATTGATGGAAAAGTCGCCAAAGTGGATATGAA
>JAGOZY010000177.1 GCA_018058445.1 Negativicutes bacterium
TTTTTCATTAATAAATTCCCCCTCGTTTTTATTTATACTGTGAGGAGAAAACATTTGCCTAAAAAAAAGCATTACTTTATTACAATCCGAAGTATCCACGTTTCCTTGGTGTAACATTGTATGCCTCATTCGGTAGACAGAGTCTCTACCTACAGTACAGGTACATTGTAATTTATACTTTTGCAATCGTCAAGCTTTTTTTAAAAATTTTCTAATTATTTTGGTTTCCCTGTTCTTCCCTATATTACGCTCTTTTGAGATAAGTTATCTTTTCAAAGTTTCCTTCCAAAAGAAACTTAAAAGCTAGTTTATATTAAAGAAGCCCATTTCACGTTAAAGAATGGACTTCTAGCTACTAAACTATTCTCTTATTTCAATCACAATTTTTCGCTATCCATCGGCGGCCAATCACGACTGCTGCCCAGTCATCCCAAGGCTCTGAGGGAACTTGAAAACTAGATGGTATAAAGCGCATAAATCCAGTCGGTGGATTTGCTTGCCAGTAAAGCAGACGTCCTTCCTCACTGGACCGATGTTCATTCTGGAGATAAAAAGGAACATTACGTTGATTTAGTCTTTCAGCTAAATCACGAATCTCTCGTCCAGCATTTTTACTTCCGACGACCCATGCAATTGGCTGAAATTCTTGATCCAAAAGAGCTAATTGGTCTTTTAAATTCGCATTTGAAAGAGCTAATCGCGAGGCTACCTCACCAGATTGATTTAAGATTGCTATCCCTGTTTTTTCTTTTCCTGGATCAATAGCTAAAATAAATTTGTTTTTCATAATGGATGGGTCACTCTAATTTCTAGACGAACTGGTCCGGGAGTATAAATACTCTGACGAGCCCTCGCAACTAGAATGACTTCCCCTCCTAATTGTCTCATCTGACTCACAGTTTCATATACATCCGCTAGATTAATCGCACCCACAGTACCGCCGATCGGATCAGGCCTAACACCTTTTAAAATAGCAGCCTCATTAACTTGTCTTAGGAAGTCCATCACTTGTGCTTCTTGTTCTTCTGGTGAATTGGATACACGTATTGTATCTTGGTGAATGACATCATTGACTCCGTAGACTTTTTCGTTAGGAAAAATATCCAATGTAACCCACAAAGGTTCACCGGCAAATAAATTTCCTGCTGCTTGAACTCGAATCGCAAAAACCCCTTGGTTTTGGACGAGAAACGCGACTGCCTCCTCGTAGGCAGCATCACTAAGAAGCAAGCCCTGAGTTCCACCCAATAGGCCACCATATCTCTGATTTACGATTTGGTTCGTTTGCTTCATAAATAGTTCTAAGCTATTTCGAATATCTGATTCAGACTGTCCACCAGAAAATACTCCGGTATTCACCACTTGGCCAGCCCTTACGATCACTGTCCCCTCGCGAATTTCAGAAATATTTTTTCCTAAAGCTTCGGCCATTGCATTTAATTTTTGCACTTGCTCCTCAAGTTCGACTCGATTCTGCTCAAGAACTGCTCTAGCGGCTACTAATTGAGTTACTTCTTGACGAACGCTTTCAAGAGAAAGTCCAGCTGCTTCCAATTCTTTTTGGGCAACTTCCAATTCTTTCTCCATTAAATCTATCTCTTGGCGCTTTTTGTTAAGTTCTTCGTAAGCATTAGCGATTTCTTTTTTCTGCAACTCAGTCTCTTCTTTGAGCATTTGCATCTGGGTCTCTAGTTTCTTGAGACCAAAAAGAGCTGTTCGAGCTTCTTGCGACGAAAGGGCCATAATGCCAATAGTAAGAACTGCAATACAGACACCCGTAGATACAGCCACTAAAATTGACGTATAACGAGGGCGAAGCCCAAATAAACTCAGTCGTTTTTTTCCAATTTTCGTTCCTAACCAATCGCCAAGCCAGGCAATCAAACCACCGACAATCGCCAGAATAAGAATCAAACGTAATCCAAACATAAACTCGCCCTCCTTTCATTCATTTAAGTTAAATATGTACTCACAAATTTTAATTTCGCTATTTTGACGCCCTGTGTATCAGGAAAAATCCTGCTGCAAAACCGATCAGATTAGGTATCCATGCCGCAAGGAGTGGCGGAATCTGACCAGCTTGGCCTAAAGAAGTGCAGACAGTCAAGAAGACATAGTAAATCAAGATGATGATCACACTTAAACCAAATCCCATAGAGGAGCTAGCTCGGTGCGGTTGAAGCCCTAAGGGTGCCCCAATCAACGCAAAGACCAAGCACCCAAGCGGAAGCGCATAACGTTGGTAAAGCTCTAGTTTTAGAGTATTTGTTATCGCAAGCTGACTTTTCAGCGCACTAATTTGTTTTGAAAGCTCTGAAATTGTCATATCTCTAGGCCGTTTATTGCTCAGAGCTAATTCCCTTGGTGCATTTAGCGAAGGTAGCACTTGGTTAGTAAAATGTAGCACCCGAGTAATTTCGCCATCAGGGCTAATTTCACTAATTGTTCCTTTGTTTAATGTCCAGCGACCATTTTCAAATGTTGCATAGTCTGCACTTTCTAGGCGAGATAGCTTCCCTTTGTCGAAATCTTCGATATGAACACCCTCTAAACGGCCTTCAACTTCATTGAAGCGACGAGCATAGATTAGCTGATCAATCTCACCTTTAGTGACCACTTTAATGACCACATGTTCCGTACCTTCGGGCCGCGCATTGCGTTCAATTTCAGTACGAAGAATCTGTTGATAAGCAACTCTCGATGCTGGCACCACGTATTCTCCGAGAAGAAACGCACAAAGGCTAACCACCAATGCCACACCGATAACAGGTACCATCAGGCGCATAAAACTAATACCACCAGCTCGCATTGCCGTGATTTCACTCGTCGAAGAGAGCCTACCAAATGCAAGTAAAGCCGATAGCAGCATCGCCATTGGCAAGCAATAGTGAATAATTTCAGGCATACTAACAAAAAATAATTTTACAACTGACCAAATCGGTGCTCCGTATTCGGCAATATATTTTGCAATCCGAAACAAGACATCCGTGCCAATAAAAACACTGGCGAAGGCAGCAACTCCAAAAAAGAAAGGGCCAGCGATCTCTTTTAAAATATAGCGATCTAATATTCGAAGTTTCATAAGCAGAAATTCTCTCCCAAATAATATTTCTTCGCAATCTCGCTATTTGCTACAAAATCGCTGTCTCCTTCGACAATAATCTTACCCTCATTTAGAATATAGGCCCTATCGACAATTGCCAGAGTTTCCCTGACATTATGATCCGTAATTAGGACACCAATTCCGCGGCTTTTTAGATAAGCAATAATCCCTTGAATATCTGATACGGCGATCGGATCAACCCCTGCAAACGGCTCATCAAGTAAGATAAACGACGGATCGAGCACCATCGTCCGAGCGATCTCTACCCGCCGCCGCTCCCCACCTGACAGGGATGCTCCTTGTTCATTCCGCAGATGAGCAATTCCGAGTTCTTTTAATAAAAGCTCAGCTTGTTCCACTTGCTTTTCTTTTGAAAATGGGCTGTACTCTAAGATTGCCATCAAATTTTCCCAAACTGTCATCTTTCGGAAAATTGAAGCTTCTTGTGGTAGATAGCCAATTCCTTGCAAAGCACGTTCATGCATGGGAAGGTTTGTCACGGTTTGTCCATTTACCTTAATTTCCCCTTCATCAGGACGCACAA
>JAGOZY010000178.1 GCA_018058445.1 Negativicutes bacterium
CCTATATTTTTGGCCCAACTAAGCAATATAACGAAAGAGGGATTTAAATGAAGTTACGTACCTTATGGATTACCTGTATGATGGTGATCGGGATGACATTGACTACTTACGCCGCGACTTGGTCGGACACAAGTCTTCCTGGAGGTCTCCCTTCTGGATGGTCGATTCAAAAACTTTCGCTAAGTGAGTATCCCATGTTTGGGCTTACCCATTCAAAAGACCCAGACTTTGAGGGAGTCATCGCGATCATTCCACCAGAAGAAATCATTGGAAGCTTAAAGGGTACTGTAGATGAATTAGCGAAAAAAAACAGTGTGGCACAATACAAAAGAACATCAAAGCAATATGGCACAACAGTAATTGAAATAGCTGCAATTGAAAATGGATTGCACTTTTATTTTGCTGAATATAAAGGACAGTTCTACAGCTTCTGCCTGATAAATAGAAAAACGAAACAAGGAGATGCCTATCAAGACGAACTCCTAACTCATATTTTTGGCCCAATTAAGCAATATAATGAAAGAGGGATTTAAATGAAGTTACGTACCTTGTGGATTACCTGTATGATGGTGGTCGGGATGACATTGACTACTTACGCCGCGACTTGGTCGGATACAAATCTTCCGGGAGATCTGCCATCAGGATGGTCGATTCAAGATCTTCCACTAAGTGAGTCCCCTATGTTCGTACTTACCTATTCAGAAGACCCAGACTTTGAAGGAGCCATTGCGATCATTCCACCAAAAGAAATCACTGGAAGCTTAAAGGGCGCCGTAGATGAGCTAGCAAAAGGAGACGGGGGAGTACAAAACAAAAGAATTTCAAAACAATATGGCGCGACAATGATCGAAATTATTCAATTTGAGAATGGATTACATTTTTATTTTGCTGAATATAAAGGAACGTTTTACTATTTTTATTTGATGAAGAAAAAAATAAAAATAGGAAATGCCTATCAAGATGAGTTTTTTGGTCATGTTTTTGGCCCAACTAAGCAATAAAACGAAAGAGGGATTTCAGTGAAGTTGCGTACATTATGGATGACCGTGCTAATGATCGTTGGAATGACTTTTTCGTCCCATGCTACTGCTTGGTCGGATACGGGGTTACCAGGAAATCTCCCAAGTGGCTGGTCCATTGCAGAGAACGAAGAAAGTAAAATTCCTTCCTATGGGGTCTCAATTTCTGGGGATCCAGATTTTGATGGATTAATTTTTATAGTTCCGCCAAGCGAAATAGAAGGAAGCTTAAGAAGTATGGTAAATGATCTCGCGCAAGGCAACGATGGAGTAAAACGAAAACGAATTTCACAACAATATGGTGAGACAATCGTTGAGATGGTTGAAGTGCAAAAAGGTCTTTACTTTTCTTTTGCTGAATACAAAGGACAAGTCTATGGCTTTTATATGATGAATCAAAAAACAAAAATGGGAGAAACTTATCAGGATCAATTATTTCGTCATGCTTTTGGTAAACGGGGGAAATAAAACGAAAGAGGGACTTGAATGAAATTACGAACAATTGCAATGACCCTGCTCTTAGCACTTGGACTTACCGTCTCTGCTTACGCAGCTGAAGCGGCACAAGACTCAAAAGCAGTTTGGACAGCCACAGGTCTACCGGGAAAACTACCGGCTGGTTGGTCGGTCTATGAAGACAAGGAAAGCGGAAGTCCTTTTTTCGTTATAACGAGGAAAGGACAGTCTGAAATCTTTAGCATTATTGCCTTGATTCCACCCCACGAAGTGACTGGAAGTCTGGAGAGTATGGTCGATAAAATTGCTGAAGAGAGCGGGGGCGTAAGAGATACAAAAGTGTATGGCAAAACAACAGTAGAATCTTTTACCAATGATAAAGGACTTTACTTCGCCATGGCAGAATATGAAAGTCAGGTGTACGCTTTTATTAAAATGAAAAATCAAACCACAGATGAACAAGCGGGCCAAGATGAACTCTATCGAAATGCTTTCGGTAAAGAAAAAAAGAAATGAGGGTTTTCTATGAAAATTCGTACATGGATTTTAGCGGGAATCGTACTTCTATTGTCTTCTGCACCAAGTGAAGCAACTATTTTATACGAAACACTCGAAGATATGTCTCAAGAAGCCAAAGTAATAATCCAAACGTCTGAGGAAGAAGTCAGTGAATGGAAAGCCCCTGAACCACTGACCTTAAACGAAATAGGCTTGCCAGGAGTTCTGCCGCAAGGTTGGATTCTAAAAGAATCGGTTGAATATCTGGGCGAGTATGAGATTACCATTGTAGCTCACCCGGAAATTCAAGGAAGAATTTTTGTCGATGAAGAAATTGAAGAACCGCTTTATCAATTTGTTGATAATGCAGCTGCTGAAATTGATTCGGAGCGTTTTACAGTCACCAGAAGTTCTTGGTTCTACGGCGGTAAAGCTGTGGAGTTTGTCCGAATCATCGATCTAAAAGAAGAACGATGGGGACAAAAAGTTCTTGCCTTGGCAAGTTATGGGGATAAAACGTATGGAATTTCTTTTGCCGGTTTTCAGGGAATGGACAGTTTAAATGCTTATGAAAATGAATTACTCACAAATATCTTTGGACCGATGCTTTCTGAGAGACCTGAGCCGGGTCACCCTCGCCGATAGTTACAAAAAAAGCCCTCAATTCATATGAATTGAGGGCTTTTTTATTATTTCTGGCTTAACCGAACAAATTCTTCAAAGAGTGCGAGCATATCTGGGCGAGTCTTGGTCATTCCTTCCGGATGCCACTGAACTCCGACACAAAGGGTACCTCCTTGAGTCCAGTCGACAGCTTCGATAATTCCATCCGGTGCGGTCGCGACGACGATTCCAGTGGGACCAGGTTCTTTAACTGCTTGGTGATGATAAGAGTTCACAGTTGTTGAAGGGCCCAGGATCGTTGCCAAGTGGCTTCCTTCCAAAAATTTAACCGTGTGAGTAGCTACATGTCGTCCTGCTTCTTGCGCATGTTTGATAGGGTTTTCTGTGGCATTGCCTAGATCCTGCCAGAGGCTTCCACCTAAAGCAACAGCCATGATTTGAAGCCCTCGACAGATCCCAAAGATCGGTTTATTTAGACTTCGAACTTCTTTTAAAAGAGCCAGTTCGAATTGATCGCGCTCATCGTGAATTTCGCCTAGCTTAGGTTCGGGATTTTCTCCGAAATAAAGAGGGTTGATATCCTCGCCACCAGTGAGTAATAAACCATCAATCGACTGAGCCATTCCACGGATTGCCTCGACATCTTGAATGATCGGCAATACAAGAGGAATACCGCCTGCTTCTTCGACAGAATAGATATAATCATGATTTAAATAAGCCCGCTGAGTTCCATTATTTAGAAAGTAGCTACAGCCACTGAGCCCTATACGTGGTTTGCTCATTCGATATACCTCCCTAAAAATCTTTCTTAAAGTATAAATTCGCTAGGTGTGACTTGCTTTCCTGCGTGCCCTACAGAAGCGCTGAATATGGTATAATGAAGGGTATGAAATATGTGAATCTTTCGGTTTTAAAAGATTTAAAAAACAAAGGAAGGAGGACTGGAATTTGAAAAATCGACGGATATCCTTACCTGGTTTGGATCTGACCGGTTCCTTTTCTTTTGAATCACAAATACTT
>JAGOZY010000179.1 GCA_018058445.1 Negativicutes bacterium
AACCAATACAGTCTGCCCCACCGGGTAAACGAGCCAACGTACCCGCTCTAGCAAAAACAGGGATTTGCCCCCCATATTGACGCAAAAATGTGTTTAGGCCCCTGACATGATCCGTATGCTCATGCGTGATAAAAATACCATCTAATTGGCTGATACTATGACCCAGCTGATCTAACGATTCTCGCAGCCGTTTTGTACTGATACCAAAGTCTACCAAAATTCGCGTATGCCCTAAAACAAAAAACAGCGCATTTCCAGTGCTGCCACTTGCTAATATATGTGCTTCAATCATGAAAGAGCTTCCTTCCCTACTGAAAAATCGCGGTACTTCTCCATTATACTCTATGACAAGCTAAATCAAAAAACAAAAATAAAAGACCTGCGTTTTACGCAGGTCTTTTTTAGCTTCCTACTTTTTACGGGAAGTATATTCTGTATGCAGCAAATGATGAGACTTCTCACCGAGTGGAGCCCCCAAATACTCTGCATATACTTTTTTAATCATCGGATTTTCGTGACATTTACGGATCGGAAGATTTTCATCATGCAAGTACATATTATTAGTTCGAGCTTCGTAGGCCGCTTTTCTTTGGGCAGGGGATGGCTTCGGTTGCCCGCCGCCGCTAATGCAGCCATTCGTACAAGCCATGATTTCAACAAAGTCAAAATCAGCTGTCCCTTGACGGATTTGATCGAGTATTTCGTTTACGTGCTTAAGTCCACCGACTACAGCGACACGAACGGTTTTATCGCCCATTTGTACCGACGCCTTACGGACTCCTTCGCCCCCACGAACTTCTTCAAATTCGAGCTTCGGAAGATTTTCACCAGTCACAGTCTCATAGGCTGTACGTAGAGCAGCTTCCATCACGCCACCAGTCGCACCGAAAATATTTCCAGCACCACTATACTCACCCAAAAGCTGATCCACTTTTTCGTCCGGCAGATTTACAAAATCAATTCCAGCGTCTTTAATCCATTGGGCCAACTCACGAGTGGTGATCGTTGCATCTGTATCTTGATACCCACTATCCGAAAGTTCTGGGCGATCTGCTTCAAAAGGCTTTGCTGTACAAGGCATCACAGAGACATTATAGATCGTTGCTGGATCTACATTGTTCTGCTCCGCTCCATAAGTTTTAATCAAAGCCGCGGCCATACCTACGGGGGATTTACAAGAAGATAAGTGAGGAATCAAGTCTGGGTGCTCAAGTTCGACATACTTCACCCAAGCTGGGCAACAAGAAGTCGTCATCGGCAGAGGACCATGCTCGCCTGGATGAGTCAGACGGTCAACCAATTCAGCCGCTTCTTCCATAATTGTGATATCTGCACCAAAGTTCGTATCATACACTCGATCAAAACCAAGTCGACGAAGAGCCGCAAATAATTTTCCCGGAGTCAAACTTCCAATCGGCATGCCAAACTCTTCAGCAATTCCAACTCGCACCGACGGCGCGCATTGAACGACTGTAAATCGCTCTTTTTTGCCTAAAATATCCTTCACAGATTGAACCTGATGCATTTGATAAGCCGCATAAAGAGGCTCTGTGGCTGTTTCAAGCATTCCACGCTCTTTTAGCTTCTGAGCGCGAAGGCTCTCATCTCGCAAAGGGATATTGCAAGCCTGCACACATTGACCACAATGGACACATTTTTCCTCAATGATTTGATGAGGTTGACGCAATTCACCTTGAATGGCTCCAACTGGGCAAGCACGGGAACACATTCCACATCCAACACACAGGTCCTGATCAATCCGGATATTATTCGTAGTCATCAATAAGCCCCTTTTCATAATATTTAGCAACCACTTATGTAAAAAAGTAATTTTTTTCACATAATAACATACGGCAATCCCTTTTTTCGACTATCCGTATACTTACCGCAAAATTCTCTCGTTACTTTTCATAATTCTCATACGTCTCTAGGATACCAAAAAAAAGCCAGCTCTGCAAATCTTGCAAAGCTAGCATTTTCAATCTTTTTTCCTCAATTATGTCACTAAACCCCTTGGTAAATCTCACCCTTCGAGACAATGTGAGAGTGCTTTTTTTCTTATTCCTTAAAAATTATTTCCTCTTTTTATCCGCCACCAGGAATAAGCAAGCAATGCTTCCTCCCATTCGATATCACGTTTCGCTGATATTTCTCCTTTGGACACGACATCCATGCTCGAATTCCAACGACTGCCTATTTCATTTCCGGTGATCCAGTATTCCCCACTAACACCTTCCCGGCTCTCTTTCGTCAAAGCAGGCGCAAGTGAATAGTACTCAAAGCCTTTCGGCGCAATCAGTTCGATTAAAGTAGGAATGATTTGAATCTGGCTGCCAGCATTCCCCTTGGGGAAAAGATTCGGACCAATTCCAGCTCCATGAACTACAAACGGAATTGTTACAGACCGGAACATACCTGATGTTGCCTCGATGTTCATTCGTGCTCCATGATCACCCGTGATAATAAATAAGCTCTCTGGATAGCGTTTCTTTACTTCTGAAACAAATTTGGCTATTTCCCGATCCGCATACCAATAGTGGCCTAATCGCTTAAGCAGCATTTCGTCATTTTGACGCTCCGGTGGAAGTTGACTTTTCACTGCCTCCAACGGAAATCCTTCGGCAAGTAAATCCACTGAATAAGGTGCATGATTGGATGTAGTTAAGATAACATGAACTGTTGGTTTTTCCTCATCCATATCCTCCAAAATTTGCCGAAACAGCTCCCGATCCGAGATCCCCCATACATTTGCTTTTTCTTCTGCGGCCATCTCTCCCATACCCATAAAAGAGTCAAAGCCTTGGGATAAAGCATATTTCTGGATATCTTCCCAGCGCGAGGGCCCACCATACCAAAATGCGGTCTGATACCCAAGCCTTCTTACTTGCGGAGCGATACCAGTTTCATACGCACCGCGATAAGTCTCAGGTTGATAACTAGGCGATAACTTCATATCAACGAGACCCGTTAAAAGAGCCGTCACCGCCATCGGCGTAAATGGTCCGTTCGGGATAAACGACTGAATCCAAGCAGAATTAGGATCAGCAATAATATTTTTCATCCCATCCGCTAAGTGGTATTTTTCATATTCCGGCAAAAGGGGCCATTGTCCCTGACTTTCACCTAAAATGATAAATACATGACGCGGTTTCTGAATCTCTGCACCTTCTGCATGACGACGGACAAACGACGATAGAGTCATATTTTCGTCTGATATTTGCGAACTCGTTAATCTTTGCGCATATTTTCTCATTGCCTCGCTCGACAAATTCATTTGCGGCCCTTCTTCAAGAAGCTCCTGCTGTTTACGAGCCCGATATAAGGCCTGAGGATCATCCAAAATCGTCTCGTTTAAAAAATCATTTCCAAGTACTGCATAATTTTCCCAGTGAAAAGAATGGGAATAAGTAAGGCTACCACCAAATCTGGCGAAAATTGCCAGTAGCAAGAGACAAATTATAATACTTATCTGCAAAAGCCACTGCAACAACTGATTTTTAAAAATTGGCAAACCCCAATAAGGAATTCTTTCCACTTGTTTCCACAAATAAAAAAGTCCCCACCAAGTTACGATAGCCGCCAAGATAAGTAACCAAAACTGAGCACTTCCAGCAAG
>JAGOZY010000180.1 GCA_018058445.1 Negativicutes bacterium
CCATCGATGAACAGTCCATACCACTTCCCTCTTCTTTGAGGATTTTTAAAAGAACTGGATTCAGACAAGCCTTTACTGCATAATACTCTTTAAATTCTGGTGCCCACGCAAAAGCTTTCACTAAACGACGAAAATTAGTACGAATACTTTTCTCATCATAAACATGGAAGGGTGTCCCGTATTTCTCACTGATTTCCTGCAACTGTTTCGAGGTAAAGGGTAGATCTTTTTTCGTTAACATCATTAATATCTTCCTCCTCATTTATCGATTGGTTGGCAAAGTTATTTTTTATGTAAGTCAGTGCGTTTGAGCAAGTCTATCGCATTACTTGCTAGTGCCTGAGCACCCACTTTGAGAGCTGATTCATCTATGTCGAAAAGAGGATGATGAGCCGGATATGTGATGCCTTTTTCTTTATTTCCTGCACCCACATTATAAAAGCATCCTGGCGCTTCCTGCAAATAAAAAGCAAAATCTTCGGCTCCCATTCCTGGTGGCAATTGAACCACTTCTTTTACATCGGCAATTGAAGCCAAAGACTCCTCGACCAGCAAAGAAATGCCTAACGTATTTATTCCGGGTGGATAGCCAGAGTCATAATCAAGCTCGCCAGTCGCTCCCATCGCTTCAGTAACGCCGTGAATCACTTCTTGAATCCGTTTAATTAAATAATCCCGAACTTCCAAATTGAAAGTACGTAAAGTTCCGAGAAGAGTCGCTGTCTCAGGAATCACATTACGGACAGTTCCTGAGTCGATTTTTCCGATGGTCAGTACAACCGACTCCAAAGGATCGACATTACGACTTACCAACATATGAAGAGCTTGAACTACCATACTGCCGACAAGAACAGAATCTACAGTACGGTGTGGATAAGCGCCATGCCCACCTTTACCATGAATCGTAATATTTAGCTCCGTTGCCGAGGCCCAAGCTTTTTCCCTTTTCATCCCAATCGTACCGACTGGTAGATCTGCTGTAATATGAACTCCGAGAATCGCAACAACCTGATCCATAATTCCATCTTTAACCATTTGCTCGGCTCCTGGAGGACTGGCTTCCTCACTGGGTTGAAAAATAAACCGAATACGCCCAGGCAGCTGATCTTCAATTGATTTTAGCGCTCCTGCTGCGCCAAGTAGCATGGCGACATGGGCATCATGCCCACAAGAATGAGCCGCCCCTGGATTCTTTGACGTATAAGGCTTACTCACCTTCTCGTCTGGCATCGGCAGAGCATCCATGTCTGCACGCAAGGCAATAATTGGCCCTTCTTTGCCCAAATCAAAACTTATTCCAGTTCCAGAAAATTTCTTTCCGTCAATTCCAAACGAATGAAGTACTTCAAGAATTTTTTCCTGAGTTCTAAATTCCTGCCAACTTAGTTCTGGATGGGAGTGAAAATCACGACGCCAAGTAATGATATTATCTTCGTTTTCATAAATCCAATTTCTAATTTGAGTTTTCACTTTAGCACATCCTTTTATACTCATTTAAATTACTGAAAGTTAATATAAAGTGCGACAGTGAGTACTGCGACCTGTACAAGATAAAGAATCCCAAATAACGGTAAGAAGTACCTCCACCAACGATCCAAAGGAATTTTAGCAAGCGCACAAGTGACCACAATACCACAAGTTGGCCAGAGGAGATTCGCAAATCCATCGCCAAATTGAAATGCTAAAATAGCAGTTTGCCTAGAAACGCCGACTAAATCAGAAAGTCCCGACATGATCGGCATCGTTGTTGCTGCTTGACCCGAGCCAGAAGGGATAAAGAAATTAACAATCGTCTGAACAATAAGCATTCCCTGCACAGCCAGCCAAGGAGACGAACCATCGAGCAAATTTGATAAATAGTACATCACTGTATCAATGATTTTTCCTTTTTGCAGGATAACCAGAATTCCCCGGGCCATACCAGTAATCAATGCACCGTAAACAATGCCTTTACATCCATCGATAAATTCCATGGCAATTCGATCTGGACTCCAGCCAGATGCAAAGCCTGAGAAAATCGCCATCGTAAAAAATAGCCCGACGATTTGTGTCATTCCCCACTGATATTGTAAAGTGCCATAAACCAAAGTACTCATAGAAACTAACACGATGACCAGTACCAATACACAGCGTTTTGTAATCGGTTCATTTTCATCTTCGGAAATTTTATAATCAGAATCACCCGTATCAACACCTGCCATGATACTTTTAGTTGGATCTTTCTTGATACGTCTAGCGTACCACAAAATATATAATGTACTAAGACTAGTAAATAAAAACCAGCAAATAAATCGAAATTCCAGACCCGAAAAAAGTGGAACCTCACTAATGATTTGCGCAACTCCAACCGTAAAAGGATTTGTAGTCGCAGCAGCAAAGCCAATATGTGAGGACAGATTTACAACAGAAAAGCCGACAATCGAATCATACCCCATTGCAATTGCTAGACTGATAAAAATTGGAATAAAACCATAAAATTCCGATAGCATACCAAGCATCGAACCACCTAGTGAAAAAATAAATGAAAAAACAATAATAAAGGCCCATTCTTTACCGCGAACTCTTGTCAGTAGCATTCGTATAAAACAATCTAATGCACCTGTTCGAAGCACCAAGTGAAAGCACGAATAAGCAAAAAAGACCAAGAATACGACATCCGCAGCTTCAATCAAGCCTCGATAAAATGCCGTAGCAAGATCCATCGGGCTTGCCGGATTCGAAGCAACAACCTGATAAGTTCCCGGTACCAAGACCGATCTCATCGTGTCCCCCACCATAACCTTCGTGCGCTGAAATTCTCCAGCCGGAAGAATATACGTCAATAACCAAGCCAAAACAATAATTGAAAAAACTAAGACAAATCCGTGAGGCACTTTTAGATGAGATAATTTGGACGACATTGTTGGATTAGATTCTTTTGTCGATTTACTCATAAATCACTTTCCCTTCCACTATCCTTCACTGAATCAGATCAATATTATCTTTTTAATATTAGGTAGATTTCGCTATATTCCTCTTACACAAATTTATTACGTCATAAAAAAACCGATTAAACGTTGCCTTCGTCAACATTCAATCGGTTTTTCTATTAAGCTTTTTAAAGCCCCAAAATTCGTCTAGCTTCTTCTGGACTTGCTGTAGCTCTTCCCATCTCCTGAGCAATTCGAGCGATTCGCCCAACCAATTGAGCATTACTCGTCGCAAGTTCGCCTTTTCGATAATAGACGTTATCCTCAAAGCCAACTCGAACATGGCCACCTAAAATAATGGCAAGGACACCAAGTGGTAGCTCAGCAGGCCCGATTCCAGCAACCGTCCAAGTCGCATCAGCGGGGAGCATAGACTTCATATACATCAGCATCTCAGGAGTCCCTGACATAGCACCTGGCACACCCATCACAAAGTCAAAGTGAGCAGGCGAAGGTAGCATACCTTTTTTTAGCCATCGCAAAGCGGTTGTCATCATTCCGGTATCAAAAAGCTCAAGCTCTGGCTTCACTCCATACTCAGCCATTGTTTTGGCAAATTCTTCGATATCTTTCGGATGATTCATAAAGACGTCATCGCCAAAATTAACAGTGCCCATTGTCAAAG
>JAGOZY010000181.1 GCA_018058445.1 Negativicutes bacterium
ATAATGGAGCGATTGGACGAGTCGATCGGGTGATTCGAAAAGGATTGCTGAAATTTTTTAAATATATGAGTGCGGGTGATTTTGTCGGCTGTGCCCACGCCCTTTATGAAATTTCTGAAACTGAAATTTCAGAGGAGGCTTATCAAAAGTTTGAAAAAGAATTTTTGATACTTTATGCTGATTTTGATGGACGAACTGTGGCAGAAATCAGTCTGACTCGAAAGATGATGGAAACTATTCGCTTGGGCGTGCTTTCGGGAATGACATTTTCTCAAGGGATGTACCCAATTGTAAAAAGCCTAATGTATTTAGATGGCATGGTCTTGAGGTGCAATCCGCAGGCGGTGCTCCTCAAAGATATGGGCAAATTTATTGCTGAGTTTGAAAAAGCGATGGAAGGGGTCTAAAATGGGCAAGAAAGTTTTAATTATCGGTGCTGGACCAGGAGGACTGGTTGCGGGAATGTTGCTCGCTTCTCAAGGCTTTCAAGTCGAGATTTTGGAAAAAGAAAATCAAGTAGGCGGCCGAAATGGGCGGCTAACTTTAGGGGATAACTATCACTTTGAAACAGGCCCGACGTTTCTGATGCTTCCATCTATTTTAGAAGAAATCTTTGAAGAAACAGGGCGAAAGCTCTCGGATTATTTGGAGCTTAAAAGGATTGATCCACTCTATCGATTGATTTTTCCCAATGGGAAAAGCTTTCAACCGACTGCGGATGCGGATCAGATGAAACAGCAAATGGACGAACTTTTTCCTGGAGACTATTCGGGGTATGAGCGATTTCGCAAAGAAGAAGAGAAAAAGTTTAATGCCCTTTATCCTTGCTTGCAGACCCCTTACGGACATTTAACGGACTATTTAAGTCCCCGTTTTCTTAAAGCTTTGCCCTATCTAGATGCTTTTCGATCGATTTATAGTCGCTTGGCTGATTGTTTTGAGCATGAAGAAATGCGATTGGCGATGACTTTTCAAGCTAAATACCTGGGGATGTCTCCTTGGCATTGTCCAGCAACGTTTGCTATGATTCCTTTTATTGAACATCAATTTGGTGTCTGGCATCCAACCGGTGGGTTAAACCAGATTTCTTCTGCGATGGCAGAGCGAATTAGTGAACTTGGGGGACAAATCCAGCTAAACACGGAAGTGAAGAAGATTTGTGTTCAAAATGGAAAAGCTCAAGGGGTTGAGCTTACAAATTCCGAAATGATTCAAGCCGACTATATCGTTATGAATACGGATTTTGCTTATGGGATGACACATTTACTGAAAGAAGAAGAACATCCGTCTTGGTCATCGAAGAAAATAGCTAAATCAGAGTACTCGTGCTCAACTTTTATGATTTATTTAGGACTAGATAAACAATATGAAATCCCGCATCATAACGTGATTTTTGCCGAAGACTACAAAAGCAATATTGATGGTATTTCACACGGCGAAGCGTTGGGCAAAGATTTTTCTTTTTATGTCCAAAATCCTTGGGTAACAGATTTGACTCTCGCGCCGGAAGGTCACTCAACTCTCTATATTCTTGTTCCTGCGCCGAATCTTGAAAATGGTTTTGATTGGGAGACTGTAAAGGCAGAAATGCGAGAAATTATCCTGGATAAAGTGCAAGATAAGCTTGGTATAGAAGATATCCGCAGCCATATTCAAGTGGAGAAGATCATTACTCCTGAGGAGTGGCTGACAAAACATTATGTTTTTAATGGAGCGGTCTTTAACTTAGCTCATACAATTAATCAAATGCTTTATTTTCGGCCTCACAATGAGTATGATGATGTGGATGGGCTTTATCTGGTTGGAGGCGGCACGCATCCGGGCAGTGGTCTTCCAACAATTTACGAATCAGGACGCATTTCAGCTAAGTTGATCAAAGAGAAGAGCGATTTGTACCAGTGAGTAGGCGGTCTTTTGCTTGAATGAATTCGGAAAGTAAGTGGGGGCAAAGATAAAGATGTTGATAGAGAAAAAGGAAGAACTTCTATATTGGGCTAAACGGGCAGAAAATAGCGGTTTGTGCGTCCCAAAGGTTGGGAATTTTAGCCTGCGTGATCCTGAGAGCGGGTTAATTGTTATGACGCCGTCTGGACAAGACCGACATCGCTGTGAGGCTCAATCGATGGCAGTGCTTGATCTAGAAGGTAAATGGCTGGATGGCGATAAGCCTACAAGTGAATTTCAGATGCATTTAGCGATCTATAAGGCGCGACCGGATATTCATTCGATTGCTCACACTCACTCACGCTTTGCGACGGTACTTGCGGTATGGGAGAAGCCGATTCCTCCTGTTGTTTATGAAGTGCTGATGTTTGGCGGTTCGGTTCCGGTAGCTCCTTATGCTCGGCCTGGGACGGAAGATCTGGCAACAGTAGTCGGCATGATCTTCACAGACTCAGATGCGTGTTTACTTGCTCGTCATGGGGCTCTCGTAGGCGGAAAAGACTGTGAGGATGCGTTTTTAAAAGCCTTATATGTAGAAGAGACTGCAGCTGTGTACTATCACTCTCTGATGCTCGGTCAGGGCAAAGAGCCACCGTTACTGGAATTAGAGGAAGTAAAAGCTTGGCAATACCCGGAAATCGAGTCTTCGGATTCAAAAAAATAATCAAGACTTTTTCGAGCTTGGCTTCTGGCTGTAAGTTGGTTAAATGATCTGTTTGCGGTACAATAAAGACAGTACAGACGATAGTCTTAAAAATCATAGCAATAAACAAGGAGATCATAGAATGATTGAACTAGATCGGCTGCTAAGCAGTCTTAAAGGATATGTGCCAAAACTTGAAAATCGCGATCACTATTTTGAAGCGGCAGTTTTTATTCCAATTGTAGAAACTATTGAAGGGCCTACACTACTTTTTCAAGTAAGATCTTCGGAATTGGAGTGGCAACCTGGAGAAATTTGTTTTCCTGGTGGAAAAATTGAGAAAACCGATGCCTCACCCGCAGCAGCAGCTTTAAGAGAAACCCAAGAAGAACTTGGGCTTTGTCCGGAGGACTTAGAGCTCTATGGAGAGCTTGATTATTTTGTCAGTCCCCTTGGATTGATTATTCATCCGGTGATTGGGAAAATTTTGCATCCGGAAAAAATAGTACCTTGCCCTGGCGAGGTAGCCGAGGTCTTTACAGTGCCTTTGGCTTGGTTTGCTAAAACCGAACCACAGCGAGGAAAGATAGAGGTGGCGACTCGACCGGGTCAGGAATTTCCTTTTGAACTCGTGCCTCCTTCTTATCAAAAAGATTGGCGGAATCGCTCGGGCTATGAAGTTCAATTTTATCCTTATGATCAATGGGTGATTTGGGGGCTTACCGCAAGGATTTTAGAAGGCTTTCTCGAAAAAATAGGTTTGAAAATTCGTTCAGGAAACAAGCCGTGAGTTTGTCATTCGAGATGCTTTAGGGTACAATAAGGAAGCAATTGGAGGTTTGGCTATGTGTAAATTTTGTGGGTGTTTTCGATTTGGAAAACCTGATAAAGAAACGATAAAAGTAGACGGTATGAGCTGTGGACATTGTAAGAATGCAGTGGAGAAAGCAGTTCGGGCATTGCCTGGTGTATTGGCAGCCGAAGTAGATCTGGAG
>JAGOZY010000182.1 GCA_018058445.1 Negativicutes bacterium
GCCTAGGATTGATCGGTTTTCGCTGTACGGTCATAGCTGCATTTGCGATTAGCGGCAGCGTCGGCTTTACTTGGTTGCTGGAAAAAACGTTGCTCCCGCTTAAAGAAGTTAAAAAACAATTAGAAAATATAAATCTGTCTGACAAAACTGAAATAGTAAAAGAAGAAGAACCAGGCAGTTCGCTACTATTGTGGCTGATGCCGGCTTGTATCTTTCTAGGGCTACTAGCAGGAGCTTTGATCCCGGGTCCATGGATTTTGTGGTTGGATGACGGACTCATGTTTTCTCTCATTGTACTTTATGTCGGGGTCGGACTTAGCTTCGGAACCAATCAAGGAGTTTTCCGTTATCTAAAAATTTTAAATTGGCGGATACTGCTGATTTCCCTTACTGTAGTGATTGGAAGTTTGATTGGTGGCGCAATTGCTGGTCTACTCTTAGGGATGCCGATCTTTATTAGCACCGGGGCAGCGGCTGGGATGACTTATTACAGTTTGACTGGCGCTGTCCTGACTCAGCTTTATGGCATTGAAGCTGGGGCTTATGGCTTTTTAGTCAATGTCGCGAGGGAGCTCCTAACTATTTTGTTCCTCCCTCTTCTGATTCGAATCAGCCCGGGTAGCCCAATTGCTGCAGGAGCGTCGGCAAACATGGACGTCCTTCTGGTTCCTATTACAAAATTTGTCGGAATGGAGCTCGGCATTGTCACACTTATCACAGGAACAGTACTCACTCTAGTCGTACCATTGCTACTTTCGCTATTGGCCTATCTGGGACCTGCGATGTTTGGCAGTCTTTAATTCTACCCTTTTGTGTAAGCTCTTCTGATTCTTCAGAAGAGCTTTTCTTTATTTCGTTAAAGTATTGGGGTGGCAAAGACGAAGTTTCGTGATACTCTATAAGGAAAGGGTAAATTCTTTACACAATTACAAAATGTTAGGAGAATCTTAAAATGTGGTGGAATCATTTAACAAAACCGCCAGTCTGGCAAGCCGTATGGCCGATTGCACTTGGTTTTATGCCGATCGGCGCCGCGTTTGGTATCTTTGCTCAACAGACCGGCTTCACAGCCTGGGAAGTCCTCGGATTCAGTATGATTATTTTTGCCGGAAGTGCCCAGTTTATCGGGATAGCGATGATGATCGCCGGATCATCGATTTTCTCCATCGTGCTTACCACATTTATCGTAAATCTTCGTCATGTATTGTTTAGTTCGACTCTAGCCTCTTACATGTCGGGTTCCTCGAAGAAATTTTTGGCACTTTTTGCTTTCGGAATCACCGATGAAACCTTTGCGGTGAATTTAGGACGATTTGCCCAGAAAACATGGTCGCCCAGTCAAGCTCTTTGCCTCAATATGATTTGCTACGTAGCTTGGGCCCTCAGTACTGTAGCAGGCTGCTATATCGGTGAAGTTATTAAAATCGATACCGCCTTAGTTGGCTATGCACTCACCGCCATGTTTATCGGTCTATGGTCATTCTACTTAGGGAAGATCAATATGATTATCGTTGGTTTCTTAGCCGGTGGGCTTGCGCTGGTCTTCTCGCAAATGGTTGGCTACAAACTTCACATTGTCCTAGCTGCGATTATTGCTGCGACAATCGGCTGTTTATTTGAAAACTGGGCGACAAGGAGGGCGAGACCATGAGTAAAGATCAAATCTGGCTCACCATATTTCTGATGGGAGTGGTCACCTATCTACCACGCCTATTTCCGATGCTACTGCTCTCACGAATGACTTTACCTAACTGGCTTCAACTCTGGCTAAAATACGTACCGACCTCAATCTTCGGCGCTCTAATTTTCTCAGAAATTTTTCTAATCGACGGACAACTCAATAGCAGCTGGAATAACATCTCCCTCTGGGCCTCTGTCGCGGCCTTGCTTGTTGCAATGAAGACAAAATCTTTAGCAGGAGCCATTGCGACTGGTGGAATCATGTTTTGGGCACTACAAACCTACGGACTTTAAAAAAATTCTCCTGTGTGATTTAGGTCACAGAATTCCGACTGAAATAGTATACAATAAAGATAAGGAATTTGATAAAGCTGCGAGCTGATAAGCTCAACGCACAAGGAGGAATTATATATGAACTCAGTATTTAAAAATATGCCAACAAGTGAAGCTATTCATTTAGCGGACTTAGTTGAGACCCGCCCAGGTGAAGTAGCTAGCCGGACTTTGGCCCAAACGAAAAAAGGAAATGTAACCCTCTTCGCCTTCTCCAAAGGAGAAGCCATCAGCTCTCACGTCTCAGATGGAGATGCCCTGATTACTGTATTGACTGGAAAAGGTCAAGTCACAGTGGGGGATAAAGTGTCGCTTGTAGAAGCTGGTCAAAGCATCCTTATGCCAGCTGGAATCCCCCATGCAGTCGATGCCCCTGAAGATTTCAAGATGGCTCTCTTTGTTCTCTTTCCAGAATAAAAAACGAAAAGCCTTCTCTATAAGAGGAGGCTTTTCTCTGTCTATAACCGTGCATCAAAAGAGCAAGAAAGCAGAAATCTTAGAAATAATTGAAAAAGCCGTTGACATCTTGGTTTCTCGCCGTTATAATAATCCAGTATGATGACTCATTAGCTCAGTTGGTAGAGCACCTGACTTTTAATCAGGGTGTCGATGGTTCGAGCCCATCATGAGTCACCATCTAGTATGGCCCGTTGGTCAAGCGGTTAAGACACCGCCCTTTCACGGCGGGATCAGGGGTTCGATTCCCCTACGGGTCACCAAGCGGCCTCGTGGTGTAGCGGTTAACATGCCGCCCTGTCACGGCGGAGAGCGTGGGTTCGAATCCCATCGAGGTCGCCATTTGTTATCAAACAGGCTTTCGCCTGATTAGGCTCACGTGACTGAGCCACCCATGCCTCGGTAGCTCAGTCGGTAGAGCAGTGGACTGAAAATCCACGTGTCGGCGGTTCGATTCCGCCCTGAGGCACCATTTGAGTTGAAAAGCCGTTCGTTAACGAACGGCTTTTTTGTTTTTCAGTGAAATCGATTGTTTTAAATAAAAACAATACAAAATCAATAATAATTTCTATTATTGATAATCTTTATCAAAAGGTTTTAAGTATTAAATAAAGAATCTATTAGAAGAGGTAGAAAACAATTTTAAAGGAGGAAGCTTTTATGAATGGAATGACAGCCGAATTTTTACGTAGTGCTTTTGGTGGCGAGTCCCAAGCCCATATGCGTTATCTCGTCTGGGGAGATCACGCCGAGAAAAAAGGTTTTAAAAATATCGGACGACTTTATAAAGCAGTTGCCTTTGCCGAGCAAGCTCACGCATCAGGACATTTTAAAGAGCTTTCCAAGGTCGCAGGTGGCTTTTCGGTGACTTCCGGTGCAGAATTTGGAATTGGCACCGTTGTCGAAAATCTACAAGGAGCGATCAATGGAGAGCTTCACGAAGTAGAGCAGATGTATCCAGTCTATCTGGAAGCAGCTAAATTCCAAAAAGAAAAAGGGGCTGAAAAAACTTTCCACTATGCCCTTGAAGCTGAAAAAATTCATGCAGAGCTTTTTAAGCAAGCTCAAGACGCTGCAAGGCAAGAGAAAGACTTTG
>JAGOZY010000183.1 GCA_018058445.1 Negativicutes bacterium
GCCAAGAAGATGAGCAAACTCCTCGAATCTTTGGAAGAAGATGACGATGTTCAGGATGCATATAGTAATTTTGCGATGCCAGACGATTTTGAAGAGTGAGTACAGAGTCCTTGGCAGCAAAGGCAACCCTTGTCTTTGCTTCTGAGAGCTTTTTCCTGTAAACTTAGTATGAGAAATTAGGGTAAGTGCAAAGAGGTGAAAATGTGAGCATTGTCGGAATTGATCCAGGGACTGCGATCTGTGGTTATGGGGCGGTTAAGATGGAAGGTAGTCGCTTGATTCCTCTGACATATGGGGCGATTACGACGCCTGCGGGAATGCCGATGCCATCTCGCCTTCAAATAATTCATGACGGCTTAGGGCGTCTGCTTGATCAATATTCACCAGATTGCATGGCTGTTGAGAGCCTATTTTTTAATAAAAATGTAACGACAGGGATTACAGTGGGGCAGGCTCGTGGCGTGATTATCCTTGCGGCAGCTCAGCGGAAAATACCAGTCGTGGAATTTACGCCGACGGAAGTTAAATCAGCAGTGGTCGGCTATGGTAAAGCAGAAAAAGCACAGGTTCAATACATGGTGCAACGACTTTTATGCTTGAAAGAAAAACCTAAACCTGATGACACAGCTGATGCGCTAGCGATTGCGATCTGTGCGCTTCATGAAGCCAATAGCTTGCAACGGAAAGGTTGGATCCGATGATTGGATTTATTAAAGGAATTGTTGATTTGGTAGAACTGGATCATTGTTTTGTGGATGTTCAAGGGGTTGGCTATCGAATTTCGATCACTCTGCCAACGGCTGGAAAAATCCACGTAGGTGACTCGGCGAAATTCTATACTCATTTAGCTGTCCGCGAAGACGACATGAGCCTGTACGGTTTTTTAACTTTGCAGGAGCTTGAGACCTTTCGAATGCTTCTGGGAGTGAGTGGAATTGGCGCTAAAGTCGCTTTAGGCATTCTTTCGGATATTTCATCGGAAGGGCTTAGTATTGCGATTGCTAACAAAGATATTGGTCGGTTAACGAAAATTTCTGGTATTGGCAAAAAAACGGCGGAGCGGATGCTTCTTGAGCTAAAAGATAAAGTAGGTTCGTTTACCAGTGACTCTGACGATGGAATTAGCTTTATCCCTCAAAGCTCTGGCGATGGAGATCTGCCGATTTTAGAAGTTCTTCGCTCTCTTGGCTATCAAAATCAAGAAATTCTACCAGTTCTCAAAAAACTGGACTTATCCGGACTCTCGGAGTCTGATGCCGTTAAAATTGCGTTAAAAGAATTGAGTAAAAGGGGGTAGTGCTAGATGGAACAAGACTTTTCAAACGAAGAGTTTCCACGGATGGTCGAAGGTAATGAGCTAACTGGCGATCAGTGGCAATTTTCACTACGACCTCGTCGATTAAATGAGTATATTGGGCAAGATCAGGTAAAAGGAAACTTAGAGATATTTATTCAAGCGGCCCTGGGTCGAGGCGATGTGCTTGATCACGTGCTTTTAAGTGGTCCTCCAGGGCTTGGAAAAACAACTTTGGCCAATATCATTGCCGCGGAGCTTGGAGTTAATTTAAGAGTCACTTCTGGCCCAGCCATCGAGCGACCCGGGGACTTGGCTGCTATTTTAACCAATCTTACCGATCGAGATGTGCTTTTTATTGATGAGATTCACAGACTTTCTCGTTCGGTTGAAGAAATTCTTTATTCAGCGATGGAAGACTATGCGCTCGATATTATGATTGGTAAAGGGCCGAGTGCTCGTTCAGTTCGAATCGATTTACCAAAGTTTACTTTGATTGGTGCGACGACGAGAGCGGGCGCGCTGGCGTCACCGCTTCGAGATCGCTTTGGTATGCTCTGCCGCCTCGAATACTATACCCCTCAGCAACTTGCCGTCATTGTCGATCGATCTGCTCAGCTTCTTGAAATCGAAATTGATAATATTGGCTCCCATGAAATCGCTTGCCGATCCAGAGGAACGCCTCGAATTGCCAATCGCCTCCTTAAGCGGGTTCGCGACTATGCGCAAGTGAAAGGTGACGGTGTTATTGATAAAGCGACTGCTGATGATGCACTAAAGCGTCTTCATATTGACCAATGTGGACTGGACCGAATCGATCGAATGATTTTAGAGACGATTGTTCAAAAATTCGGTGGTGGTCCGGTGGGGCTAGATACATTAGCGGCAGCAGTCAGTGAAGAAACGGAGACCCTCGAAGATATGTATGAACCCTATCTGATGCAGCAGGGCTTTTTGCAACGGACTTCGAGAGGCCGAATCGCAACACAAGCAGCCTATGAAATTCTTGGTATTCCCTGGAATCAAATCGCAAAAAATGATGCGACTTTATTTGAGGAAGAATAATGAAAAACCGGAAGATTTTTGTACATATTTGTTGCGCTCCTTGCGCCGTTTATCCGGTGAAAATGATGCAAGAAGAGGGTCTTTCCTTGACCGGATTTTTTTACAACCCGAATATCCATCCTTTAAAGGAATTTAAAAAGAGAAAAGAAACTTTGCGTGAATGGGCTGCTAAAACCGCAAAAGTAAAAATGATTTGGGATGAAAGCTATCCCTTAGAAGAGTGGTTACTTCGCGCGATCACTACAGATAAGAACCGATGTCAGGAATGTTATCTGGATCGAATGATTGTGACCGCTCAAAAAGCAAAAGAGCTTGGCTTTGAAGAATTTACCACAACTCTTCTTGCGAGCACTCACCAAAAGCATGAATGGGTAAGAGAAGCAGGCGAAAAAGCAGCAAAGCAAGTAGGTATTAAGTTTTATTATCAGGACTGGCGCGATGGCTGGCCTTGGGCCGATCAAACTACTCGCGAGTCGGGAATGTACCGACAAGGCTATTGCGGGTGTGTTTTAAGCGAAAGAGATCGTTATCAGAAAAAGAAAATAGACTAGCATAGATGATATGTTTGATTTTTGAAAGGGGAAAAGTATGAAAAAGCGATTTATATTAGCTTTGATTGTACTGCTTTCTTTACTTCAATTTATTGGGGTAGCTTCAGCAAAAGTAATCATAAAAGGAGAAGTTCCAATCATTCGGGTTGGTTTGGTTCGCTCGGAGTCTTCTGCATTGATCGGTAGCGAAGGCACGATGGAAGTGGTGGATGACGAAACCGGAAAAGTACTCACAACACTTAAGGGCGTGAAGAGTTGGAAAGTCGAGGCAAATGGGCTTAAAAGTGAAATTGCTGGAAAGTCTGCCAAAGTGCTCCGACTTCAAAATACAAAAAAAGATGAATTTATCGAAGTGAATGGAAAGCGTTATCGGGGGAATCTAGAGATCATCGTGAAAAATAATAAAATTACTGTGATTAACGTTGTGTCCCTTGAGGATTATCTTTATGGTGTTCTCCCCGGTGAAATGTCACCCTCGTGGCCTCTTGAATCGCTAAAAGCTCAAGCTGTTGCTGCTCGGTCTTATGGAATGGCGACGAAGGGAAAACATAGTAAAGAAGGCTTTGATGTTTGCACGACTACCGATTGCCAAGTCTATGGCGGCGTTGATGTAGAGCAAAAAAGCACGAATCGGGCAGTCGATGAAACCCG
>JAGOZY010000184.1 GCA_018058445.1 Negativicutes bacterium
TACTTATTGTGCTATCATCAATTTTAGGAACAATTATTGGTAGTAGAATATTACCTAAAGTCTCATATGACTTGTTTAAAAAAATTATACTAATTGCAGTTCTAGTTCTTGGAGGACTAATGACTTTTAAAATTATCTAAAAAGAAATAGAGGAGCACCTCTTTTTCTTTTTCCAAACATCAGTTTACATAATATATATTATGGGACGAATAAGTAGAAAAAGAAATCCGGCTTCTATTGGCCGGATTTAAAAAGTTTATAATTTTACCTCAGTCGCTCCATCGCCCCCTTGGTTATAAGGCGCAAATGCAAAACTTTTTACCGAAGGATGATTTCGAAGCATTTCTTGAACTCGTGTTTTTAAAACGCCAGTTCCTTTTCCGTGAATGATTCGAATAAATGGCGAACCGGCCATTAAAGATTCATCAATAAATCGTTCGACTCTTAAAAGAGCTTCTTCGCCAGTTTCACCCCGAACATCAATTTCGGTTCCAACGGATTGTAATCGCTGAATTTTTTCTTCTGTCTTAGCAGCTCGAGTTACTCGTCGCCTTCCAGAGTCCGCTTTTTTTTCTGCCAGTACTGGAGGGGATGCAGTTTTCTGGCATGCAGCGAGAGGAACTTTTAGCTTCAAAGAACCAACTTCGATCCAAACTTGACTTCCTTCGATCGAGAGTACTTTTCCAGATTGTTTGAGAGTCGATACATACACACCATCACCAGCAGTAATTTCACCACTGCCTGATTGAAAGCTCTGGGCTGAATTCTTTGCATCTGATTCTAGCGCTTGAGTCATTTTCTTTGTAAGCCCTCGCATTCGATCTCGCTCAGACTGTAAAACTCGTTCTAAATCGCCACCTTGAAGCTGTCCTTGGCGAAGCTCTTTTAGCGAGTCTAAAATAAGCTCCATTTCGGCTTTACCTTCAGAAAGAATTTTTTTTGAATCTTCTTTGGCTTGCTTTAAGATTTTTTCTTTTTTTTCCTCAAGCTCTTCTTCACGCTTTTTAATTTTAAATTCTTTTTTACTCAAATCATTTTTTAATTCTTCAATTTTAACTTGATCTTCCATTAATTGATCTCGTTGTCCTCGCAAAGATTGCAGTAGATGGTTTAACTCCTGGGTTTCTTCTCTGACTCTTGATGCAGCCGCTTGAACAATTTCCTCAGGCAATCCTAACCGCTTGCCGATCGCAAGTGCATTACTTTCACCTGGTAAGCCACTGATTAAGCGATAAGTCGGTTTTAATGATTGGAGATCAAATTCCATACTAGCATTCTCCATATTAGGATGACCAAAAGCATACGCTTTCAGTTCACCATAATGGCTAGTCAAAAGAACTCTCGCTTTTTCCGAAAGTAGTTTTTCTAAAATAGCGATGGCGAGGGCAGTTCCCTCTTCAGGATCCGTACCAGCGCCAAGCTCATCTAGCAATACTAGATCGCCTTTTCCTGACAAACGATCCATGATTTCAATGATCTGCTTCATATGCCCGGAAAAAGTACTTAAACTTTGCTCTAGACTCTGCTCATCACCAATATCGGAAAAAATTCCTTTAAACAAAGGAATTCGACTTTCAGGTGCAGCCGGAACAAATAATCCGGATTGATGCATTGCTACAAGCAAGCCAACTGTTTTGAGTGCCACTGTTTTTCCACCTGTATTAGGTCCTGTGATTACGATTGCTTCGCAGCCTTTGGCCATCTCCAAAGTGATCGGCACAATTTGCGAGTCCGGAATCAAAGGATGCCGAGCCTCAACCAAGCGCAACTGACCATCTGAAGCCACCTGAGGTCTTTCGCCACGTATCCGTTGGCTAAACCAAGCTTTCGAAAAAATGAGGTCTAGTTCAACAAGAATCGCTAAATTTCTCGCAATGAACTCCGAATCTTGAGCGATCATCCCTGTCAAAATTCGGACAAGTCGCTCTACTTCATTACGTTCAGCGGCTTGAAGCTGTGCGAGATCATTATTGATTTCAACCAACGCCATCGGCTCAATAAAAACGGTATGACCACTTGCCGACTGGTCATGAACCAATCCAGGGAACTGATAACGATACTCTTGCTTAACAGGAATTACATATCGATTTCCACGAACCGAAACCAAAGCTTCCTGAAAGTATTTCTGGTACTCCGAAGACTTTAAAATTCCATCCAACTTATTCCGGATACTGCTCTGAAGAGATCGCGTTTCACGCCGAATTCTTGCAAGCTCTGGGCTCGCCTGATCGGAAATTTCGCCATGTTCATCAAGTAGCTTTTCAAAATCTTTCTCTAGCTTCATCAAAGGTTGGAGCTCACTACCCATATTTTTAAGTATCGGGCTGTCAATTTCCAACGAAAGTAAAAATGTTTGATTTTTTCTTGCAGCTTGAATCGTTGAAAGAACAGCTAAAAATTCTTCACTATTTAATAGTGCTCCAACTTTAACTCGTTTTAAAATTTCTCTTAAATCATAGACTCCACCTAAAGTAAATTCGGTATATAGCCGAATGACCTGGACAGCCTCTGCGGTTTCATCAAGTGCACGTTCAATTTCCACTGGCTCTGACGCCGGATGCCAATTTAAAATTTGTTCTCGTCCCTGATGAGTTGACGCTTGATCAGCCCAAAGTTCAATAATTTTATTGTATTCTAAGATTTGCAAACATCGATCATTTGAAACAATTCTCGATATCATTATTTATTCCACTCCTCGATAATAATGCCCCCGAGTCACTTTTCCTGACAAGAGAAGCTCCTCTGCCCTGCCCCGAATGGCGTTTTTATCTTCAATTTCTTTTTTATAGATCTTTACCAATTCCTTCAATTTTGTCGGTTTGATTAACCGTCCGTCAATCCGCCAAGTAGCAACTCCTAAATCTAAAAGCTCTGGGATATATGGCAAAGTCGAAAGCTCCTGGCCGTTAAACAGATGCATCTGGCAAAACTCATCGGTTTGGATAGGTAGCGCCTCACCTTTTCGATCTCGTAAATGATATTCCCCTGCTAAACAAGGCTGGCTACAGAGATTTCCATCGCCAAGACCTCCCAAGTAGCTGCCTAATGGACAAAATTTAGATACCATAAGCTCTTGATAGCCGTGAACTGTGAGTTGAACACCTGCTCCCTGCTTATTTGTAATGTTTTTTATTTGCTCAAGTGTAAGTTCCGGCGACAAAACCGCTTCTGTGATCCCATTATCTAAATACTCTTGCAGCGCCTCGTTATTAAAAATATTTAAAGAAAAATCTCCCCAAACCTTTTTTTCTGGATAGGCATTTCGAATAAACTCTAAATTTCCGATATGAGATACTGCCCAAGCATCAGCTTTTTGTGCCGCATTTAATGTAAGTTTTTCCCAGATACTTTTCTTTAGTTCCTCTGGGATAATGCGTGGCAAGCCTAAAATAAATTGCCTTCCTTTCGCCTCTGCCAATTGACGAATTTTTTCTGCAACCTCAAGATCCGACAAAAAGTCACCGGTAAAATAAATTCCATCGGCATCTCCAGCTAAGGCTGCCTGAGCTTGCTCCATTGAACTGACCTGGACGACAAGCTTAGGGGGTAACTCATTACT